>JBBRKX010000086.1:0-9892 GCA_038231675.1 Chthonomonadales bacterium
ATATCGCCAAGCGGATACGATTCGAAGTCGTCCGTTATGGGTCCGGGCAGTCCCGTCAGAGCGGCGGTGAACGCGGTCCGGTCGTGGAAGAGCTGTAGCTGCGCCTGCGAGGGGAGCGGGGAAACGACCGTGAAAGCCAGGGCAGCCGCCGCGCAGCGCGCGAGGTACTTCAAGCTACGCTGCAAACTGTACTGCAAGCTGCGTTGCATATTAAGTCTCCTTTCACTGCGAGTAGTGTCAGGCAGACGAAACTGCACACCTGATAGATGTACCTATTGCAAAAAGTGTGCCAGGAGTGGCGATTGGCCCCAAAATAAGCCCTGACCACCCGACGAAGAACGGACTACTGGAATCCGGGACGAAAAGCCGGTTTCATGGTGAACAGGGTTCGTTGCTGTAATACGCCGGGGTCGGCGTATTACAGCAACGCGGGTATCGAGGCGCGGCGCAAGGCGATTCTTGAAAAGGATCGAGCAGAGGTGGTATACTACTCCTCGTTGTCAGGCGTGGATCGGTAGCTCAGTTGGCAGAGCAGCTGACTCTTAATCAGCGGGCCATAGGTTCAAGTCCTATCCGATCCATATATCTTTGAACTGTTAGTTCTTGTCACTCGTTGCGAATTCCTGTAAACTTGAAATTGGCTATACCAGGTGAGAGAACTCATTTGCCAATAGCTTTTACTCCTGCAATCTAAGAAGAGGCGCTCCGCACCTTCCTCGTACACCTCAAGGCAGTCCGCGCCGCAAAGACCGTCCACTTCTACCGGGTTCGGCTCGCCGACCTGGTCCGATGGGCCTATACGGGAAAGATTCTCCTTGACCGATTCGGCATGCGCCACCTCGACGAATACCTCACGTCACGGGTATCGTCTGTTTCTCCGACCACTCTTCATCTTGACCCTATACGGTTTGGAAGTCTAATCTAACTAGATTATGAATAAGTTAAACGAACAACGGGCGTTATACGTAAGTCAAAATAAGTGGAAAGCTCGGCCGGATAGGTTCGGACCGGTCTGGAGATCAAGCGGAGCAATCCCGGCAAATGCACGGGTTCCCGCACGTTCCGCCGGTAATGGGAGCGCCCGTATGGAACATATAATGGAACAATAGTTTTACGTTGTCAGTCCCGCCGACACCTGCAAATTCAAATTAGGGATAGGTGACCCAAGCAGCATTCCATCGAACCGGTATGCGCGGGGGCAAGATCATGGCAAGAAACAAGAAAACAGTATTCATCAGCGCAAGGGCGGTCGATTCCGAGGCGGCGGTGAGCGCGCGCGTCGGAGCCGAGCCCGTGTCTTATCTGTCACACTTGACGAAGCATCGCCTTCTTTCCGCAGAAGAGGAGATACTTCTGGCACGCCGCGTGAAGCAGGGAGATGGGCCGGCGCGCGCCCGCCTGGTCGAGGCCAATATGCGCCTCGTCATCAACATTGCCAAAGGTTACCATTGCTCGCTCGTGCCGTTCGAGGATCTGGTGCAGGAAGGGGCCATCGGCCTGATGACCGCTTGCGAGCGCTATGACCCCGCGAGGGGATACCGCTTCAGCACGTACGCCACCCACTGGATTCGGCAGGCGATAAGCCGGGCTATCGACAACAAGTCGCGCGCGATTCGCGTTCCCGCCCACGTCTCGGAAACGCTCCGCAAGATCGAACGCGTCCGGACCGCGGTGCTGCGTGAGACCGGAGTCGAGCCGACCGTGGAGCAGCTTGCCGAGCGCGTCGATATGCCTTCGTCAAAAGTCGCTTCCTACCTTCAGGCCGGCCTCGACCCGGTATCGCTCGACATGCTCGTGGGCGAGGATGAGAACACCACGCTTGCAGCACTGCTCAATGACAAGGGGGCCGCCGACCCGGAGGATGAGGTGATTCGGCAGGAGGTAGAAGCGGAGATTCATCATATCCTGAGCGAGCTTACGGAGCGCGAGCGCACGGTGATGCGCCGCCGCCTGGGCTTCGACGGCGATGACAAGCACGTGCTTCAGGACATCGGGGCGGAGTTGAATCTCTCTCGCGAGCGTGTCAGGCAGATAGAGGCGCAGGCCATGAAGAAGCTGCGCCGAAACAGCCCGAAGCTGCGAGAGTTTCTCACCGATTAGACAATGGATTAAGCGAATATCAAGCCGCTAATTTAATACGCCATTACGCCGCCGCGCAGCTTCGGGCTGTTGCGGCGGCGTGATCGTCTCTCTCACTGTTTGACATCCCCTTTGACATCGCATTTGAATCCCACTTGAATCTCACTTGAATCTCACTTGGAAGGCTGCTGCCTGATGGATCGACATGTGGGCGTTCTGGAGACGGAACGGCTTCGGATTCGCCGATTTACCGATGCCGACCGGGCGCCGTTCATGGAATATCGCAACGACCCGGAAGTTGCTCGTTATCAGAGCTGGGAAGGGTGCTCCGAGCAAGAGGCCGCCGCTTTTGTCGAGGAGATGGCCGGCATTCCGTGGGGCGTTCCCGGGCGGGGGTTCCAACTGGCCGTAGAGCTAAAGGAGACGGGCAGGCTCATTGGCGATTGCTACCTCTGCGTTGATGAACGGAAACCCGATGAGGCCGAACTTGGATTCAGCCTTTCTCGCGCCTATCAGGGGCGAGGACTTGCCGCCGAGGCTGTCGAGAGCGTGCTGGAGTACGCCTTCCATACGCTCCAACTGCACCGGGTCGTCGCCATCACGGATTGCCGAAACAGCGCATCAGTAAGGCTGCTCGAACACGTGGGGATGCGCCGCGAAGCTCAAATTCGGCAGAAGGTTTGGTTTAAGGGGGCCTGGAGCGACGAGTACATCTACGTTCTGCTGAGCGAGGAGTGGCGCGCGCCTTCAGCCTATCCAATAAGAAGGGGCGACCGGTAACGGACGCCCGTGTTCGGTACGATTACCGCGAATAACGCGCCTTGAAGCAGTTTACATGTCGGGCGTCTGGACGCATTTCGAGCCACCTGAATACGTCCATTACAACCGGCAAATGGCCCGCTTCGCTACAAGGCGAGCCACATTGATCCCTACTTGGATTCGACGCCGGTAGTCGAACGAGCGGGTCCGGAAGCGGGAGCATTGCTTGCTCCGCCCGGCGTGAGGGTTGGGAGATTGGGGTTCGGGGTTCCCTCGGGCTTGATTTCTGTCTTACTGTAGTCTTTGCCGCCCTGGCAACCCGCCAATCCGGCGAGGAAAACAAACGATGCGATCAGCGCAATTGTCCGATTCATTTAATCTCCTTTAATCCCTGTGAAAAACGGGGACCCGTAGAATAGTGCTTTTCTACGGATCCCCACTTCAATTGCGAGCTTTCTATTGACCACGATTCGAAGACACAAGGTCCCACAACGAGTCATATCGCAGCGGATTCAATTTGGACCACTTGCTGTGGCCGTCGGCCCACGCCACATTCGCACCGTCCGTGTGTCGCGGATCGGGCCGCACACTTGCCCAACCGCCGAACCAATACACGCCATTTGCGGTCGCCCCTGTCGGAGGATCCGTAACGATATATCCGGCTCGGTACGCTCCGCCGCCGATATTGACTGCGCTGTCGACGAACGCAACTGTTTGGGCCGGAGCAGTGATTGATGCAAGACTTGCCGGAGACTGGCCCCCCGTCGACCCGCCGCTGACAGGGGTGGGGCAAAGATAGACCCAGTTGTAACCATAATTGGCAAACCGGCTCCAGTTGAACCACCAGTTGAACGTCGGATTCCCATAGATGCCCCATGGATCGCCTACCGATGGGCACCGATACAGGTCGTAGTTCTTCTCATACGGTTGAAGCAGAGCAGGCCAACCAGGAGTTTGGGCCGCGCACGGTTGGTCCGGGCTGCCAGGTCTGCTGGGGCGCTTACATCCCGGGGCAACCCCCACTGCGCTGGTTCCCGGCCAATACGTGAGAACGAGTGTCTCGTCGAAATCTTGAGAATACATCTGGAACGCGAGGCCAATCTGTTTCGTGTTGGACATTGAGGAAGTCCCGCGGGCTTTCTCGCGGGCCTGTGCAAATACGGGGAAGAGAATTGCAGCAAGAATCGCGATAATTGCGATGACAACGAGCAGCTCTATCAGAGTGAACGCTCGTCGTGTAGTACGGTATACAAACATTTGTTACCCTCCTGAGAAAAGAGAAAAATGCTGAGATGTGCCTGCTCCACGTGGTCGTTGACGCAATGCAGGGAACCAGGCACTGGTTGGGACATTATGCGGCTTTGGCATTCGAGGCTGAACACCGCACCGCTGCGGGGAAAAGACTACTTCCGTGGCAATGGTCTCCGTCGACCCCACTAACTTGTTAAGTATAATAACACCAGATCGGGGCCGGGTCAAGTGATGAGTAAAAATATTGCCAATTGTGTCCCATAAAGTTTTGTTCGTACAAGACAAAGCCCGAAATCCATTAGCCGCTCTCGACCGGTACGAGAGACCACGTGACTCTTGTGTTGCTCGCGCCATCGCAATAGCGACCATCCGAGATCGGAATATTGCCATGAACATTGACACGTTGGGCTAGAACGATGTGCCGGGGTACAATAAAAACGGGACGCTCCACAAAGGAGCGTTCCTTCACATTCAACTGGTTTATCAGTGCTGTCGCTTGAGTGGCCTGACAATCAAATAATAGCGCGCTGTAATAGTCGTGAGGCCGCTCACTTCCGGCAGATGTCGGATACGGCTAGATTCTAGTCTCGCCGCCCAGCGCCCGGTCCTGCGCCTCCGGGCGCCGCTTGTCCTGGCGATGCGTTTCCAGAACCCGCAGGCCCCGCAGCCGCACCTGGCATTTGTTTGATGGCATTGCTCTTACTGTTGGGATCGTCGGCTGCGGGTACTGAGCTACCTCGGCTGCAGCCCACCAACGTCAACAGAAACGCGACAGGCCATATCCTAACGCATACAGGCTTCATTGGTTACTCCGAAGGCCAGAGGTATTGGTAGACGTTCTGGTTTGCGCCATTCTTTTTCAGCCCGAAGTATTGGCCAACGGGGATTGTCTTTGCATGGCCGTCCACGAAAACGGTCGCCATCTGTCCACCCGCGTTCCGGATATTGGAGCAAAAGGTCCGTGTAGTTTGTTGATGGCGAGAAATCGGTCCGAAGCGGCGTCCGTTACCCGCAGGAGCGTTATATGCTGGATACCACGTCACGCAGTAAAAGAAAGTGTCCGTTGTGATGCTGCTGAAGTATCCCAGCCACCAGTCTGGCGAGGCAGTATCGGCGAATAGAGTCATGGTGGCCGGCGCCGCTACCGCTGCAATCGGCGAACTAGGCGCTCCAACGGCGGAGCCATCGTTCCAGCCGCTGTCCTTGTAGTTTCCGCCAATTCCGTTCCAGAGCGTAACCGGTCCTCTCGAGTAATAGGTGTCCTTGTAGCTGGCTACCCCTGCGATCGCGGAGTTTGGCGGCATGCCGTAGTTGAGGAACGGGTCCAAGTAGTTCACAGGATCGGCGTTCGTCATGTCATTGTCAGTACAGATCATTAGGCCCCAGTTCTTCACATAGGGCTGCACCAGATTGTGCCATGTGTACGTGTCCCCCAAGCCATCAGGGACGCCGGGCGCCGAACGGAAAAGCAGAGGAAATGATTCGTCGTAGTCCTGGACATACATGAGACAGGCGGTTCCTAGCTGCTTGACGTTGCTAAGACAAGTCGTCTTGCGCGCTTGGGCCCGCGCCTGTGCAAATACGGGGAAGAGAATTGCGGCGAGGATGGCGATAATTGCGATGACAACGAGCAACTCGATCAGGGTGAAAGCTCGTCGTGTATTACGGTATACAAACATTTGTTACCCTCCTGAGAAAAGAGAAAAATGCTGAGATGTGCCTGCTCCGTGTGGTCATTGCCACAATGCAGGGAACCAGGCACTGGTTGGGACATTATGCGGCTTTGGCATTCGAGGCTGAACACCGCACCGCTGCGGGGAAAGACGGTTTCCGTGGCAATGGTCTCCGTCGACCCCACTAACTTGTTAAGTATAATAACACCAGATCGGGGCCGGGTCAAGGGATGAGTAAAAATATTTTCCAATTCTGTCCCAAAAAGTTTTGTTCGTACAAGACAGCTTTGGTATAAGAATCGCGGCTGCATAGATTGCAACAAGAAGCTCGATTAGGAAAACGCTCGTCGGTAGCTTTGCACCCGCATCCGTCACCGGATGATGAAATGGACAGTGGTGCGTTCCACGGAGGCGGCTTCATAAATTTGCGGTTTGTTGTCGGACCGGGCGGACCGATCAATACGCGCTAACCTTACATGAATTGATCCTCGAAGAGATTTTCCACGGCCATGGAGAACGGACGCTGGTTGCCATCGATCGGCAATCATCTCAATTTCTATCGTGTACGGTGTCCCCTCATATACACATCGTCCAAGCACGTTTGCACGCTGGGGTGTGGTTGGTGCGGGAGATGTTCGCTTCGTCTTTATTGGCTCGGGCACCGGATACGAGACTAAATTCGCCGCCACACCCGAAATCCGTGTAGGCGTGTCTATAGTAAACCCCCCGCTGGTTGGTCCACGTCCCTTCGCAGCGCTGACATGAAGCCAATATGTCGCGTTGCCAACTCCGACCGGCGGGCGCGTCCAACGAATAAATGCTGTTCCTTCCACGCGAAATCCGTGCCAGGTTGTTGCAGGTCTAATGGTCCGCTGCCCCGTCGCCGGCCCGGCGGCGAACGCGAACGCAAAGCTGCTAAACCACATTGCGACTGTGCGAATGGGCTTGTGACAATGGGACGGGCCAATTCTCGTGGAATCAACCAATTTCTGGTTCCTTGCTGCCGGGCAGTTCCTGAGACTCGCTAGTCTCAATACAACGCATCCGTAAGCCGTTAGACTTTGCGAGTGCTGCCTCTGAGTTCCGTCCGTTGCTCCTGTATGAGACTTCACGGCAATCGGTATAAGCAGACCCCTCTTCGTGCGAAGAGGGGTCTGCTGCCCAGAGTATTCCCAACGGACGGACGACCTAGTTTCGGCCACCCTGATAGTTACCTGTCTGAACCCCTGTGGGCGCCGGATATGCCTTAGTGTCAGCTGCCGCGCCGCCCTTTTCGGAGATCTTTCGTGGAGCGCCTGCCGTCGGCTCCGCAACAGTAGCGCCCGAGGTCGCCGTGCTGGCGGGTTCAGCGGTCTTGCTGCATCCTACTAAACCCATCAGGAACAGCGTTGCCGTGCAAGCTAATACAAGCTTAACCTCTCGGGTCATTACGGCACCTGTCCGTAGACCGCGTTGAGGTCGGGATTCCAGAGGTAGTCATCCGGTTTGGTGAGGCGGACCGCTGTTTCTGCCACGCCAGGGCCGAAGTTCGTGCCGGCCCATAGCTGCGACGGCCTCATGAACTTGGAGTGGCCGTCCACCCAGCCGACATTCATCCCCTCGGTGTGCCGGTCAATGGTCCAGCCCATGTAATTCGGCTTGGGACCGGGCTTTGTCCAATCCCATCCTCCGAGCGAGCCGTCATACCAGGTGCACGTGTTGGGGGCGGGATAGATCGCGGCGTACTGCGCGGGCGCCTGTACTGTGTAGTACCCGTCATTGGTTTTGACAGGGTACGGATTGGCCGGCGTACTCTGCGTAGCCGAATCTACGAAGGCGATAGTTGACGCAGGTTTGTTGACGGCGGCAAGCGAAACGCCCTGAATGCACGCGTCGCAGTCACACCAGATTCCCAGACCCAGATAGTTGTAGCCGATCTGAGACAGCCTCTGCCAATTCGCGATGTGCGCGTTCGGCCCGGCTCCCCAAATCCCCTGCGGGTTGCCGCCGCTCGGGCAGTGGAAGATCTGCCAGTTCTTAATGTACGGGTTGCAGAGGTAGGGCCAGCGCTGGTAGGTACCGGTGAACGGAGCGGGCATGAAGGCGCCCACTCTGTGAGGCACCATCGTCTCGTCATAGTCCTGCAAGTACATCTGCCATGCCAGGGTGACTTCCTTGACGTTTGACAAACAGGAGATACCACGGGCCTTTTCGCGGGCCTGGGCGAACACAGGGAAGAGAATTGCGGCAAGGATCGCGATGATCGCGATAACAACGAGCAACTCGATCAGGGTGAAAGCTCGTCGTGTATTACGGTATACAAACATTTGTTACCCTCCTGAGAAAAGAGAACAATGCAGAGATGCGCCGACTTCGGGTGGTCGTTGCCACAGTACAGGAAACCAGGCGCTGATTAAGTCATAATGCGGCTAAGGCATTCGAGGTTGAACACCGCACCGCTGCGGGGGAAGAGATGGGAACAGTAGCTGCAGTCATCTTTGACCCGCATAAGTTAACTAATCGTATCACAGCAACTAGCGTAACGTCAAGTACTGATCGAAAAATAATACGGACAGTGGCCAAAAAAAGTTTCCGACATACAATATTTCAGTGTTTCTCGAGGATTCCAGCGTGCTCAGCGTTAGAGCCAGGCCTTCACCCCGTCCCTCGCTCTAGCGCGACCTCGGAGCGCGCTTCGCTTGCCCCCAATCCTGGGAGAGGGGGAACTAGCCACGCCTACGGCGTGGCGCGTCGCGCGCGAATTATTCGCCCCTACGAAACGAATTCGCCACCGGAAGAGCGCATGCGCCGACTTCCGCCTTCCGACTTCCGCCTTCCGACTTCCGACTTCCGACTTCTAAAAATGTATCCCTAATTCGGCATCCAGCGAGCTCACCTTATAGTTGTAATTCGCCGTGGACGTTGCGTCCCGGCTAATGTGCTGCTGGTTGCGCCAGCCGAGCGTAAAGTTGGTACGATTGCCGAGGTCGAAAATCATTCCGAACGAGAGCGTGCGTGAATCGGACGCCCCGTATCCGCTCGTTGCGGCGTTGTCGAATCGCACGAACAGGTTGTTGCTGCGGAAGAGGGGGTACTGGAGCTCGAAGCCGAACGAGTTCATATTGGTATTAAAGCCGCCGAAGAACGGGTTATACCCCCCTGTTGGAGAGCCGAAGCCTCCCGTGCCTATCCCTCCAGTGCCTATCCCCCCCGTTCCTATCCCGCCCGTACCAAAACCGTTGCCAAGCCCTGTGCCCAGGCCGACGCCTGTCCCCACACCCGTCCCGAAACCAGTTCCGAAACCAGTGCCCGTACCGAGGCCGGTTCCCAGCCCGGCGCCAAGCCCAGTGCCCGTAGTCGCGCCGCCGGTCTGGTCCGTGCTGCTGCTGCGCATCTTCATGTAGTTAAGATTCGCTGTCAGCCGCCCGAATGGCCGGGTCGACACCGTAAAATTCATCGTGTTGCTGTTGGTGCCGCCCTGGCTGCCTATGTATGCAACCTTCTGAACGTTGAAGTTCGAGGAGAACGAGAGCCGGTCGCTCAAGCTATAGCTAAACGTAAACGCAAGGTCGTTGCGGCGGCTGTTCAGCAGATAATCGCCCTCGCTGGAGGAGCTGTTCCAGTTGAATGCAAGGTTGAGCGACTGCCACGGCTGGTAGCTCAGCGCCATTGTCAGCGCCCTGGAATTTCCGCCGAACGTTCCCCCCGAGTAGAGACCGCTGGACCCATTCACAAATCCGCCGCTGTAGTTGCCGTAGTTGCCAAGATTCCCGTTGTAGCCGCCCCCGAACGTATTGCCGTAGCTGCTGCCGTAGCTAGTGCCGAATCCGGTCCCGAAACCCGTTCCCGTGCCGAAACCCGTTCCTGTCCCGAAACCCGACCCTGTCCCGACGCCGGTTCCTAAGCCAGTGCCCGTGCCTAAACCCGTGCCGGCGCCCTGCCGCGTTGCAGACCGGCGTACGCCCGACCCGGCGCCCGTCCCCGTTCCTGTGCCAACTCCAGTACCTGCGCCAGCTCCAGTTCCCGTTCCTGCGCCAGTTCCAGTACCCGTTCCTGCGCCAGTTCCAGTTCCAGTCCCTGCGCCAGTTCCAGTACCAGTTCCTGTTCCAAAGCCTGTGCCGGTAGTTCCGGTAGCCAGGCCGGTGATTCCG
>JBBRKX010000087.1:0-9836 GCA_038231675.1 Chthonomonadales bacterium
AGAAGCCCGCGCCGCCGATGGAGAATCCCTTGAAGCCGCAGGCTTCGGACAGATAGGCGGCCGGAACCACGCCCGCCTGCTTCATGCCCGCCGGCAACTGCGGAAGGCTCTCCGCCAGGACCTTGTCGACGACGTTCTTGAAAAAGCTCCCCGCGGAAGGCTCCCAGGGCTGCTTCAGAATCCGCTGCATCTGCAGGTCTTTGGCCTTCATCCGGATCTGGGTTTTCGGCGCGGGTGTAAGGCGCAGAACGGCGCCCAGCAGCGCGGCCGGTCGCGTGTCGTCCCTGCGCAGACGGCTGTCGCGATAGGAAAATTCCATCCACTCCGGCGCGACCCACTTGCGCTCACCGTTCTCGACCACTTCGATCCGATCGACGAGGTCACAGATATTCGCGCGGTATGCGCCCGCATTGGAGACAAGCGCGCCGCCCACGGTTCCCGGAATGCCGACGGCGAACTCGAGGCCCGACAACCCGGCGCGCATCGTTTCCACGAACAATCGCATAAAGTTATGGCCGGCATCGACATCTGTTAGAATGCCGATCCGCGCCTCGCGGCAGGAATTTTGGACCGTAAGACCGCGAATTCCTTTATCGGAGATGCAGACGTTGCTGCCTTCGCCCAGGAGAAAGATCGGCAACTGGAGACGTTGTGCGAGTGTCGCAACCTCCGCAAGCGCATCCCGATTCGTCGCTTCGAAAAAATAGTCCGCCGGCCCGCCGACGCGCAAACTGGTGTGCAATCGCAGAGGTTCGTTATGGCGCACGCGGTCCCGCACGCGTGGGGAAAGCGACCCAAGCGCCAGGGCCCAATCGGCGGCCGGGATAGGAGAATTTACGACGGTCGGCATACCGTCAGTGTAGCATGGGAAGGAACGCCGGTCAAGCCCCGGAGGTCTCTGAAACGGCGATCATTCGAATATGGCCAGCGCGCCGTCTTCCTTCGGCGAAAACGTGCCGTACGTGGCAGGCCAGACCATCAGGTTCTGCACATCCGTTCCTGGATTGTCGTTGTCATCGATCATGAAACCAAGCCAGAAACTCTTTCCGGACGCTACCGGAAACATCGCATTTGTGTCTCCGGCATACGTTTGTTCATCGATGGGCAGCTTGAACTCGCTTACGATCACCCTGCAGTCGGACAGATCCTCCCCATAAATCCCTTCGATTACCTTGCGCTCCGGCACATCACGCGCATTATCGAGCACCTTGATACTACGGGGCGCATGTTCCGCGGGGATCAGCAGATCCAGTTTATTGAAGAAAAATCGCTGCCGGAAAACGATGTCCCCCTGATCGGCGGTATGGGTGATATCGAACTTGAAGCCGGGCCCGAAGCCGTTGAAGCACATCTCGATACAGTCCTGCAGATAGTGTCGCTCCAGCGGCTGATCCATGACGACGACATTGTCGAAACGGAGGACTTGCACGTAGAGGTTCTTGCCTTCGTAGGCCATGCGGATCACCGCACTGGCATCTTTTGGACCGGAAATGCCGCCATGCGCGGTATCGGGGGTAATGATGATGTTCGGCGTGATGTCGGCGGAACGCCACTTCACCAGGTCTCCATCGATGGCGAACGGCCGGGAGAGTTTCGGAATGCGCACGGTAGGCGTCGCGGGCTTCGCGGCAGCAAGTCCGGGGTCTGGAGGGGAAAGGGAGGCCAGGGATTTGGCTGCGGAAGCCAAGAAAGTGATCGGCGTCGATGCTGTCACGATGCTTTCCGGGTTGCGGAGGCGCCACCAATGATGCCCCCCATTGTAGTTGTCCGCCGTAATCACATAGGCCCGGCCGTCTGCTCCCTGATAAGCCTGCACGGCCTGCGGATGATCGAACCAATACCCCATGTAGTGGCTGACTGGAGAAGGCCCAAACGTGCCCAGCCCCAGCCCGTCCCGATTGAATGCAAGGAGTTCCGTTGTCGCTCCTACCCCGGTGACCGTGACCGGCCCCGCGCTCGAAAGGCCCAGCAGCCCCTGATGCTTCGTCAACGGAACCAGAAAGCGTGCCTGCCCCGTCGGGTCGATGCCGACGATATCCGTGCCCGCCCCATTCAGCAATCCGGTGCCGCCCGGAGAAGAGTTCAACCGCAGGCTCGCCATGTATCCGCCGTCTTCGGTGGGAGCGGCCCCGTCCACCGGTACGCTGGTTTCGGGCTTGAAGTTGTATGGGGAGATAAAGGCGTAATCCTTCGGCTGCTCCACGCTCTTCCAGTCCGCGAAACGGTAGATCGGAACGCCGTCCGAATCCAGTCCGGATCGTTTCAACAGCTTGATCCCCTGTCTTGCGTTCCAGGAGTCCAGGGTCATGACATCTCCATTTGCGCGGAGATAGTTCACGTCATAAAAGAGGTCGCCCCCTTTATAAAATAGGTCACCCCCATCGGCGGCGTCCAGCTTTCCGTCGTGGTTCATGTCTTTCCGAATGACGAATCCACCCTTGTCCTTATCGTAAACTATCGCCAGAACGGGTATTTGCTGGAATCTTTCGTAGCGCACCACCTCAAGGCCCTTCGACGGACCGTAAGCGGGATATCCCGTCGCAAACACTCCGAACGTCTTGCCACTGTCGGAAAAGTCGCCCAGAAAAGACGATTCCGCCGGGAGGTCCGGCTGTCGCCAGAACCCTTCCGGCTTCCACCCGCCCGTTTGCTCGTCGAGAAGCACCGACCATTTCGTGCCGGAGTCATAGCGGCGGTTTCGCTTTGCATACGATGGAACCGTCCCGTTTCCAAAGACCCCAAAGGTGTACCAGAGGGTTTTGCCCCGCGAATCGAAGACCAGAATGCGGTTGTAGTCCGCGACGCAGAGATCGCCCGCAGCCGACAATGCTAGCGCGGGCGTTGGAGGCGTCCATCCCTGCGCGCTCTGAAACAAAAATCGGTCGGGAGCGAAGGCTCCGTAGGGTCCGTCGCCCTGCCCCACGGTGGAAAGCAGCTTCAAATGGTGCGGATCGCCGGCTTCGAAAAGGGAGATCTTGCCGGTGCTTCTGGACGCGACCGCCAGTTTACCGTCGCGACAGGCGAGGGCGATCGGGGTATCGACAGGCGTTGCTTCGGCGCGTTGTTTACCGTCCGGGGCAAGCGCGATCAGGCTCTTTGCATCGGAAATAATCCAGAGTATGCCGTTCTTTTGGTCCGCCGCCGGACTGGACGGCCCTGTCAGGGACACAAGAGGCTTAAAATCCGGATGGTTTGTGAGGGCGGAATAGATTGTATTGGCGGCTATGTCGGTAAAGTAGAGTCTGCCTGCGAGTTCGGCCAGCCCCGTGGCCGCCGCGCCCGTTTTGGGAAGGACCTGCCCGACGCCCAGATCTGCCCACGGAAGAATTTTCCCTGTATTCGGGTCCACGCGTGTCAGGCGCTCCTGTTTCCCGGTGAGGCACAGCATGTAGACGGCGCGGTCCATTCCCACAGCCAATCCCTTTGTGTCCGCCGTCGATCCTCAGCCCGTTGTCCGCCGTGGCGGCATCGATGCCTGTCATATCTTCCTCAAACCGTACCAGTACGGCTTATCGATTATAAAGTGAAGCGGATCGAATGTCAAGACCTAATGTCTTGTCAGGCGGAACGGAAGTGCCCGTCTGCGTAAGGTAAATAATTGGTAAGGTCAGGGACAGGCCTCTCAAAAACGGTGCCTGGTTGACGCCGGTTACGGTGAATCCAGGGGACCGGCATCTGCGCGCAGCAACTGGCTGGGATCGGTCGCGCCCCCCTGATGGGCCGGGCGCAACAGGATTTCGGATGAGGCGCCCCCGGCTGCCGATGGCCGCAGCAGCGTCTCAGTGGCCCACTGTTTTTGTATCCGCTGCTCCAAAAACGGCAGGCAGGCCAACGCCGCCACACGGACCTGAAGTTCCGTGCCCCGACCGACATCCATCTCTGCTAGCTTCTTGACATAAGGCAATGCGGCTTCGTCGCCAACCTGCTCCAGAGCCTTTAAGATGGCGAGCACCAATTGCGGCTGCGATCGGATGCTACGGGGATTCAACTTTCCATACAGACAAAGGCGCTGGTCCGCCGAAAGGAGAGACGCGTCGCTGGCCTGCATTTCCGGTAGGAGACGTATCAGCGCAACGGCGGCAACCTTGCGGAGGCGAGGATCCGGCCACTCGAGCGCCTCCGCCAGATGACCGGCCCCTCGGATGTCATTGTGCTTCGCCAGTTCACGGGCCGCCCTGGTCTGCTCCGGTGCAAGCGCGAAGCGGTGGAGTTGGGTCGCCGTAACCAGCAGCGCCCCCCAGAGGAGCGCGTCCAGCCTGCGCCCCGACGATAGAGCGGCCACCATCTGATAGAGCGTGTAGGGCACCAGAATGCACCAGGAAGCCGCCAGGTAACCGATGCGCATATTGGGCTGCCGATGCCGCCGCTTCGCTTTGTCCAGCCGGGAAAGCTGCCCCTCGACCTCGGGTACAAGCGGTGGCCGGTCCGGCATGGCCTCGGCGTGGGAACTATCGGTTCCCGCGCTTCCACTGGTCAAGATACTCCTCCTTCGCGCCGGCCTTCACGAGCATCGTGACGATTGGAAGCCGACGATAAAGCCAGGCATACGTCAATGCGCACTCCCCGTCCTTCATTCTGATATTGACATCCGCGTGATGGTCGATCAGCAGCTTGACTTTGTCGATGAAGCCTCGTTGCGAGGCGAAAGTCAACGGCGTCATCCCGAGGTCGTCCTTGATGTTGGGATTTGCGCCCCACTTCAGCAGCGTCCGCATGGTGGCGATGTTCGCATCGACGGCGCTATGCAGAGCGGTTGATCCGGCACTATTGCGCGCGTCGATGCTGACATGCTGCTCTCGAAGCTTGCGCATCAGCGAAGCGTCGCCCGTGCGGGCCGCCAGGAGCCAGGTCGCCCCGCCCGCCGCCTTGACCTCAGATCCTTTGTCGATAATAAGCTTTGCGCCCTCGGGATGCTGTGACGCGTCCGCCATCACGAATGCTGTCTGGCCCGTCTTGTCCTTTGCATCGATATCGGCTCCCGCATCCAGGAGCAGCCTGATGGACGGAACAGAGCCAGTGACTGCCGCTTGCATCAAGGCAGTCGTGCCAGTTGCATCCCGCGCATTGACATTCGCGCCTTTGTCCCGCAAGAGTTTAATAATATCCGCATGACCGTTCTGGGCGGCGACGATGAGAAGCGGTGTTTTGTTATCTTTTGCGTTGGGGTCCAATCCACCATCGAGCGCCGCTTTAAGGACCGTCGGATCGCCACGGACCACGGCATCATGTACTGCGACCGCGGCCTTGTCGCGCCGTGCCCGGACATAGTCGTTCCAGGCGGGCACAAGGAAGATCTTGCCCGGGATCGCGGTCAAAAGGAGGGCGGGGACAATAAGGCTCAGTCGGCGAAATCGCATGATGGTGGGTCCTTTCCATTCATTTGCTGCAGAGGTTGCTAGGGATGCAAAGCCAATTCCATATCCGCATCGTCTTTATAGGTCCCTCCCATTTGCTGAACGATTCGCCACTGTTCTACTGCCTGATGCTTGTGCCCCATCCTTACGAGAGCTTTGCCAAGGTAGAGACGCGCATGGCCATCCATGGGGCTAAGAGCAATGCTTTTGCGGCACTCTTGGGCGCAGGAAGCATAGTCGTGTTTCTCGTAGTAGACAGTTGCCAGACTGTCATAGGCCTTATTCATATCGAACATCCGAATAAAAGCCTTACCCGCCGCTATCGCGGCGGCGTATTGGCGTCTGGAGGTGAGTTCGTCGCAAAACGCCTCATAAACTTCCGGGAAAGGATGGATACGGATCGACGCCTGAAACTCCTGGATCGACGTCGCCCTTGGCACAAGAGGGGTAACGAGCTTAGGCCCATACTGTCTTGCTCTTTCTTCTTGTACGGATACATCGCTGCCTCCAAGAATGGCAAGCACCTTGCCCAAGTCCCAATGGACGATGGCATCCGTGGGCCTTAACTGCTCCGTCCGCAAGTATTCCGGAATGCTCTCCTGCCAAAGAGATTGGCACTTGAGAGCAACAGCCAGATCATAGTGCGGTTGAGCCTCGTTAGGGTCGATCACAATTGCTTTACGGGCCGCATCGACGACATGTGCGTACAGGAGTAAGGCCTCCGTCCTAAATTCCGCGTCCATGAGGCCGTTGGCGACATTCGCGGTCTGCGCCGATGTCGGGTACTGTTCCGCGACGGCCAACCGAGCCACATTTGCGAGGGCGGCGGGGTCCCCGCCCCACTTGGGCTGAAACATTTGTAGGCCCATCGCGTAGACCCTGGACTTCTCAGGATCCAGGCGAAGCGCGTTGGAGAACGCCGTTGAGGCCGAGTAGTGGCCGCCAACCGCGCAACTTCCCCAAAAGACCTCCAGCCAGGCGGCACCGAAGGAAGGGTCCAATTGTACGGCATATTCCGCCGCCCGCAGCTCCCGCGCATTGAAATGGAATATAAAGGCGTTTTCCGCATCCGACATGTCAGGGGTGGGACGTGCCCGGCGCGCTTCTCTTGCCTCATCGGCAAAGGCCTGGCTAAGAGACAACCAGGCGGCCGGATTGCGCGAAGCACATCGCACGGCTTGTTCGGCCGCCATGGTGGCGGCGAACAATTCACAGTTCGATCTGCGGATGAGCTTGAGCGTGCACTGGAACAGGTAATTTTTAGGGTACTGCTTAACGCCCTGCATTATCTGTCGGCTGTACGGCGCAAGTCGGTAAGGATTCAAAGCGCCCACCTCGGCGCAGACGAGCGGACTATCGGACGCCTGTTTGAGAAGCTTTGTCGCCAGATTATCCCAGGCCCGTGGGGTGTTCCCTCCCTCGGTCATCAGCCAGAGCAGAGCCGCTACGGGCAGACGCTCTCCAAGGGCGCTTAGTTGGAGACCTTCCGCCGGAGTAAGGGTTCCCGCATAGAGGGACGCCTCACCGACCAGAATCATCTCGTCGGCACTGGTCTGGATCCTGGATGGTACTCGGGGCGAGGATACGCCGAGACTCCGGATCAACTGCGTGGCGACGGATGGGAGCGCAATCAGGATCTGTTCTCGAGATCCGATCTTGGTGATCGGGGCGCCGACCATGGCCCCTCCCGGCAGGGCATACAGGCTGTACTCCAGCGTACAACGCGACGTGTTCCCGGTGATCTTACCGATAGCAATGTAAGTGATGCCCAGTATGTTCGTCAGCTTGATGCCTTGCGGCAAGTTGAACTGTGCATCGCGCATGCCGAGTTCCGAACAGGCACGACGGACCTCTTCCCAGGAGGGCGTTCGGCCAAATTCCGCGTGACGGCTCACCGTAAACTCCAGCCAGCGAGCGCACCCCGCGCCAAACAGGGAAGTTCCCGGATCCGCCCCAGTCGCCACCGGCTCACACACCAGAACGCCTGGACCGCTTTTGACAGCCGTCACATTGTCGAATCGAGCCCGGTTTGCGGCGAGAATTATGCTGGAGTTGACGAATTTGCCATGGTCCTCCGTCTCTTCACCGCGCTTCACCATGCTCCAGGTATTGATCATCGAGTAGGGTTCCTGCTCATGAACGATCGGCGACTGGCCGTTCGGGCTGGGCGCAGAGGAAACAGGCATTTTAATACGGTGAATAGCCGGCCTCGCTGGAACATTTTGGGCGTTGCCGTTGTGGGAGCCGGCAAGCAGAGCGCTCGTCCCCATCGCAAAGCACAATAGCGCGAGGGCAAACGTTCGGTCGTACGACAGTAATTTCATGAATGCGACCCTCCCCTGCATCGATCACGGCGGAATTTACGGCCGGGACGAACTCTTCATGGACACCATGGATATCATCGCTCTACTTCCCCATCGGCACGTTGACTCCTTCTCTCATGCAACAGAACGGCGGGCGTTGAGAAGAAACTCATCGGCTATTTGCTTTCGGGTCGGCATTTTGGTATAATAGGGATCAGGATAGCGCGGCGTTGAGAGCCGGGCCAGACGCAGCAGCAGGCTGACGAACCGTGTCAGAGCCGGAAGGAAGCAGCACTAAGATAGACCTCCTGTGTGTGTTTTGTCAACCCGGCTCTGAGCGCCGTGCATCTTTAGAACTGTAGCCAGCAGAAAGGGGTCGATAGCCAGTACCGTCATCGGTTTCCACGGCTATTGTTTCTCTTCCGCTGGCTATTTTTCCTATCGCCGACCCATTTGAAACGATCTCTGAAACGATCCGGGGCTCGAAAGCGCTCATCCGGCGTCGCCTGACACCATGGCCTATATCGCTCTTTATCGCAAATATCGATCCCAGAGTTTCGACGAAGTCAAGGGGCAGGAGCAGGTCACGCGCACGCTTCAGAACGCCCTGAAGTCGGGCCGAATCGGTCACGCCTACCTGTTTTACGGCGCGCGCGGCTGCGGCAAGACCTCCACGGCGCGCCTGCTGGCCCGAGCGCTCAACTGCATCGCGCAGGAGGGTCCCACCGCCACTCCGTGCGGCGAATGCCGGCTTTGTCTCGCCATCCGCGACGGATCTTGCATGGATGTAATCGAGATGGACGCCGCTTCCGAAACCGGAATCGACGACGTTCGCGAAAAGATCATCGAAAACGTCCAGTATGCGCCCGGTGAGGGCCGCTACAAGGTCTATATCATCGATGAGGTGCATGATCTCTCCGCGAAAGCGTTCGATGCGCTGCTAAAAACGCTGGAAGAGCCACCCGGACACGTTGTCTTTATCCTCGCGACCACGGAGTTCCATAAGGTTCCGATCACCATTCGCTCCCGGTGCACAAAGTTTGCTTTTATGCGCGGCAGCGTCCAGGACCTCTCCTCCGCCGTGGAGCGCGTTCTCCTTGCGGAATCGTACTCCGCGGAGCCCGAGGCGATCCAGGCCATCGCGCAAAGCGCGGAAGGTTCGTGGCGCGATGCCCTCTCGCTGCTCGAGCAGGTGCTCGCCTATTCGGACGGCCATGTCACCGCAGAAGCGGTGCATCGCGCACTCGGCACGGTAGGAACCACCACGCTTGCCCATGTGACCGAAACCCTTGCCCGGGGAGAATGGGATGCGACGCTTGCCGTTGCGGCGGAACTCATCGACAGCGGCAAGGATGTTCGGCAACTGCTAACCGCCCTCAACGGCCACCTGCGCGACCTGATGCTGATCGCGGCGGGCGCCCGCCAGGCGGCGGCAAAGGAGTTTGGACCGGACCGTATGGAGGTGTTGATGCCTCAGGCGGGTCTCTTCGACCCACCCACCCTGCTGGAAATGATGAGTGTCCTATCGGAAGCAGAACGCGAAGTCCGCTTCACCAACCAGCATCGGTGGACGCTTGAGAAGACGCTGCTGCGATTGATGCCTGGAAACCTGAAGCGAATCACACGTGAGGCTGCCGGTTCGATCCCATCCACGCGGCCAACGGTTGCGGCGGCCGTACCGCTTGCCGCGCTTCCCTCCGTGATTGCACGTCCTGCGGCTCCTTCCGCCATGCTTGCTTCCGCGCAGGCGGAAGCGGATGAAGCAGATGAAGAGGATACCGAGCCTCTGGAGAGTTTCGCGCCGGTCTCTCTTCCCCCTCCTGAGCCGGTGGAGACCATGCCTTTCTCGGCCCCCGTTTCGTCACGAAACGGCTCCCCCGCCCCGCCCTCCGTTCCGCAAACGGATCCCCCGCCGGAGTCCAATGCACATAGGTTCGCGAAATCGGTGAAGCTGGATGTGATTAAACGCGCGTGGCCGCGTATCTTAAAGGACTTCGCGAAGCTGAGTCCCGCCGGTATCCCCCACCTGAAAGTCGCGGAGGTGGTCACGCTGGAAGGCAAGACCCTGGTGCTCCAGTTTACCGACTCTTTTGCGCGGGACCGTATCGAGAAGAAGAGGGAGTTTGTCGAGAAACGGGTAAACGCGGGGCTCGATAGCGAAGGCTATAAGATCCGTTGC
>JBBRKX010000088.1:0-9765 GCA_038231675.1 Chthonomonadales bacterium
GCCCGAACCAGACGGCCCCATGATCGCCACAAACTCGCCCGGCGCGATAGAGATGGAGACCCCACGCAGAGCGTGGACCTCCATCGTCCCCATTTTGTACGTCTTACAGATGTCTCGGGTATCGATCATCCATTCCGCCATATTCATTCCTCTCCCTGGCGCTCCAGATCGCATGTTCCACGGGGAAAATTCACCAAGTCTTTCTCGCCGTGCCCTACCCTGCCCATTCCTATTTTGGACGGTGAATATCGGTCCCTACCTGACGCCCCGGCGGAACATTCGGAACATATCCCGGATCGTTCTGGCCCACCGCACGCCGAAGCTGCGAGTCCGCGATATAGAAGTCGTAGAGAGCCTGCACTTGAGCGACCTGCGCATTGATAAGCTGCACTTCGGCATTGATCACGTCCAGAATGTTGATCAGTCCATTCTTTTGCTTTTCTAGTGCGGCATTGTAGTTGGTCTGGCCCGCATCGACGGCAATCTGCGCCGCCGCGACACGCTGCCGCGCGAGTTCCCGCGTGGTGAACGACTGTTCGACGGACAGGCTTATATTCTGTTGATCCAAATCGAGGTTTCGCCACTGTTGCTCCAGTAGCGCCCTATTTTCTCGTACTGCCGCACGTGTGCTCCCGGCGTCGAACAGCGGATACGAGAAGGAAACAAGAAAGGATCTTTCCTCGCCGGCATTCGGGTTTAGCTGGTATCCTTCATTGATTGTCGCGTTTACGGTCAACCCACTATTGATGCGCGCGATGCGCACGTTGTATCCCTGTGCGTTGATCAGCTCCTGTTGCTGCTTCAGATCGAGACGGTTGTTCCAGGCATTCTCGACGTAGCTCTGCAACGGGGTGGTGTCGGGTTGCGGGCTTGGAGTGGGAGGGGCGGCATCGGCCAGAACCAGGGGGGCATAGGTGATGACGCCCATTGCATTCTTGAGACTGGCCTCATCCTGGTAAACACTGTTCTGAGCGCTCAGCAATGCAATCCGCGCGTTGGCAAGATCCGCTAGAGACTGGAGCGTATCCGATTGCGCGGCGGTGCCCGCCTGCACCTGTGCCTGGATGACGTCGAGCGTGGTCTGCGCCCTACGCACGCTTTCCTCTTCCACGCGGACAAGCTCTCTATCACGCAGAACGTTGTAGTACGACTGGGTTACGGCGAGAACCACATCCTGCCGTGTGTTACCGAGTCCATACTCGGCGGCGAACACATTCCGACGGTTCAGTCCTACCGTCGCCTCGCGCACTCCGGAATCGAAAATAAGTTGTCTTGCGGCAACCACTTCCGTCCGGGTTTCCGAAGCGGTAGATCCGGTAACAAAGGACCCGGTGGACGTCGTGCCCGTTTGCGTAACTCCGCCGGAGCCGGTTCCCGTACCGGTCGTCGTACCCGTACCAGTAGCGCGTGGCTGACGCGGGACATCTCGTATTTGCCCGGTTGAAGTAGTCGTTCCCGTGGTTCCCGTGGTTCCGACAAAAGTTCTTCCCGGTGTCACGTTCGACTGATATTGAAAGCTCGGATTGACCTGCGGATAATAACTCGACCTCGCCTGAACCAGGCGCGCCTGTGCGATAACGGTTTGCGTCTGGGTAATGGCGATCGAATCTTGCCGATCCAATCCGATCTGAATAGCCCTGGCAAGCGTAAGGGGCTGGCTCAGATCGATGCTTGGAGCAGATCCGACAAAAGGGTTTCGGGGCAGCCCATAGCGACGCTGAGCAGGGGTCTGAATGGCAGGCGTCGGGCCGGCCGAGCCCGTTCTATAGTTCGGCAACTGAAAGCCAGTGGTCGGCGATCCGATAGAAGGCTGCGTAGGACTCAAAGGAGGTTGCCCCGGAACCGCCGGATTTGTGGCGGGCGGCGCAGGTGCGGCCGGACTGGTCGGCTGCGGATTTACCTGCGGCGCTTTGGGGTTGGCGGGTTCCGCGGTTGCATAGGGTATCCCCATCGCACTGACGGATCCGATCGACAAGCAAGTCACCAGACGCAGGCGACGCATTTTGCGCATAATTTTAAATCCCCTTTGATGCATCCAGAGTCGTGGGCCTGGATATGGTAATGATTCCAGATCATTGGACGGCCAGAATGTGGGCCCGGTAACGCGTGCATATTCAAGCTGCTACTCCGATGGAGAGCGGCCTCGAACGCGGCGCGCCATAAGATCGACGACCTGCCTGGTATCCGCGATATCGTTATTTATGCGATCGGAGTCTTCCGACAATCGGCCGCGTGGGGGCCAGGGAAGAAGCGGTCGGCCCAGCGCCTCCCGAACAGACTCAGCCGCATTCCCCAGCGCATGAAGGCCGTGTACGACCTCCGAACGTTGTTCCTGAGTCAGGATAGTCCAAACTGCTTCGAGTGTCAGCCTGCGCGCCCGGTCCGCTCTGTCTAAAATATCTCGTCCCACCAGACTGGGATGCATCCGGACCAGGCGACGGTCGGCGGGATCCGCACTACGTTCCACCAGCCCACGGCGAACCAGTCGGTCTGCAAGCTGGGTTACGGTCGACTGAGAAACACACAGGCGCTCGCTGAACTCTTTCATCGTTCCATCCGGGATGAAGCCGATGGCGAAAAGCAACCGAAGCTGCGATTGCGGGAGTGCTTCCAGTTCCGGAAGCGCCTTCTCCTCGAAAAACAGCGCCCGCATCACGCGCATCAGAGCGGGCCCCAGGGGGATCTCCTCGACTGCGCACTGCCTGTGGGTCCTGGTTGTATCCATTTCGATAATCACGCCCTCCTGCGATGCGAGAGACCGACGCGTGCTGTCACCTCGAGTCATTTCCACCGGACGTGTTGCTGACATTGTACCTAAATACTTCGGTAAGCCGTATTATTCATGCTGATTAAGATTATTTTCTTTCACTTGCCTGGCCCGTGGAAAGCGTTGGAGCCGGTTTACTATACGTTGCCGCTGTTTTCGGGGTAAGCAGGGAGCTCCATGGATACTACGTATAGTCGGGCCGCTGAACATAGGCAATCGGATCCTCCACTCCGGCACGCTGAAATCCGCGTAGACGCAATGCGCAGCTATCGCAAACGCCGCAAGCGAGATCCTCGTTTTGATAACAGCTCCAGGTGAGTTGGAGGGGAGCTTGCTGTTCCAGTCCCTTCCGAATGATCTGTTCCTTCGTCATATGGATGATCGGCGTTACGATGCGGATATTGCCTGCCGCCGTGCCCACACGGATCACTTCGTTGAAGGCCGCGTAGTATTCCGGCCGGCAGTCCGGATAGCCGCTGCTGTCTTCGTATACCGCCCCGATATAAATGCGACCTGCGGCGATCACTTCCGACCAGGACACGGCGATGCTCAGCAGATGTGCGTTACGGAACGGAACATACGAGGTCGGGATGTCCGTCGCGGTAAGGTCTGCCGACGAGACAGGTATCTCCGCGTCGGTCAGGCTGCTCCCGCCGATCTTCGCCAGGTGCGTGATGGAGGTGACAAGGCGATCCGTCGCCGGAACACCATAGTATCCTGCAAGCTCCTCAAAGGCGCGCAGTTCGCGCCGCTCGGTTCGCTGTCCATAGTTCACATGGAGCAGACACAAGTGATGCCCATCAGCGGCAGCCAGCGCCGCCGTCACACACGAATCCATCCCCCCTGAAACCAGTACAACCGCTTTACTCATGCCGCACCTTTCTTAACTCTTGAACTATCCCAGCGCCTGCTCGGACATCTCCATCCTGTGGATGTCCGGGTTCTCCCCTTCCCCATCTCGCGCTTCGAACTGCGCGGCGTAGAGACGGGCATAGACTTCGCCCCGATCCAGCAGTTCTTGATGCGTGCCTCGCTCGACGATATTGCCGTGTTCAAGCACCAGAATAAGATCCGCCGCCAGTATCGTGGAAAGTCTGTGCGCGATGGCAAACGTGGTTCTTCCCTTCATCAAAGGCACCAGCGCCGCTTGAATCAACCGCTCGGAATGCGTATCGAGCGCGGACGTCGCTTCATCCAGGATAAGAATGCGTGGGTTCTTCAGGATAGCCCGCGCGATCGCCACGCGCTGCTTTTCCCCACCGGACAGCTTGTAGCCGCGTTCTCCGACGACGGTATCGTATCCCTCGGGAAGTGAGGCGATATGGTCGTGTATCGCGGCTGCACGCGCGGCCGCCACCAACTCCTCTTCCGTCGCATCGGGCCGGCCATAAAGCAGGTTCGCCCGGATCGTATCGTGCACCAGATACGTCTCTTGTGTCACCACTCCGACGATACGACTGAGGGAATCCAGCTTGATCGACCGAACATCGTGGCCATCGATCGCGACGCTCCCCGTATCGACGTCATAGAGGCGTGGGATCAAGTAGGTAAGCGTCGTTTTGCCCGCCCCGGAGGCGCCCACGAGCGCGACCAGGGCGCCAGGCTGTGCGGAAAACGTAATCTCGTCCAGGGTAGGACGCTCCTGCGTAGATTCGTATTGGAAGCTTACCTTCTCGAACGTCACCGTTCCGGTAACATTCTCCGGCGCAAGCTCGACTCCGTTCGGGGGATCCTGGATCTCCTGAGCAAGATCTAAATACTCGAAAATTCGGTCGAACAGAGCGAGCGCACTGGTGACGTCCACCTGAACGTTCAGCAGGCTGGTGAGGGGGAAGAAGAGTCTGGATTGGAGGGAGGTGAACGCAACGATCGTTCCCAGATCCAAATGGCGATCTCCATTGTGAACAATCAGATAACCCGCAAGCCAAAAGACCAGCACGGGAGTAACGGAAAATGTCAGCCCGATCAGGTTGAAGAAGTACCGCATGATCATGGCCTGCTTGATCTGATACTCCGTCAGCTGCTGGTTTTCATTGGTGAATTTCTGCAGCGAAAGCGCGCGTCGCCCGCTGACCTTGGTAAGCAAAACGCCGGAGACCGAGAGCGTTTCCTGCATGGTCGAATTGAGGTCGGCAAGCTGCTCCTGCACCTTACCACGCACGCCGCGGGCATAGCCGCCGACTTTCTGCGCGACAAGAGCAAACAGCGGAAGAATGCCGACCGAAAGCAAGGTCAGCCGCCAATCCATGTAGACCATAACGGCGAGGGTCGAAAGAACGATCGTAATATTGGAGAGTACGCTGGCGGCGGTGTCACTGACCACCGACTGAACGCCGCCCACGTCGTTCGCAAGGCGCGACTGGATTTCGCCCGTTCGTGCGCCGGTAAAGAAGCGAAGCGACATCCCCTGCAAGTGGTTGTACAGGTTATTGCGCAGATCACGCATGATGCGCTGCCCGACCACGACGCTCAGATAACCGTAAGCGAGGGACAGCGCCGTGCCACCGATTGTGGCAAGCAGTGTGTAGATCGTATAGCGCGTCACAATGTCTAGATTTTTGCCAAGCAACCCCTGGTTTACAATGGTCCGCAGATAGAAAGGGGTCAGGAGGCCAAGAGCGGCGGAGAGCATGACAAACAGGACGGTCCACGACACATCCATTTTATACGGCTGGAAGGTCCTGACGACCCGCCATACCGTTTCTTTCTTGACCGGTTGTTTTGAGATTGCCTGCATCCCGCGCATCGGACCCATGGATTACCTCGTTCACTTCTTTTCAAATGCCCGCTGTCTCGGGCGATGGACGGTGACAGACATCAGAATTCGGCGCAAAAACCTCTCCTATTATGGCACGGTCGGTCTATCCTTGGTCGGATATGCTGGTTCCGAAGATATGCGAACGCTACATTGCGGAGTCGAAAGCATTGTGGGGTAAAGAGCATTGGAAGCCCTAATGCTCCTCGAAAACCGATTCGTCGCAGGACTTCGATGGGACTCTCCCGAATAGTAGGATCAAATATGGGTAGGAGAGTTTGCCATGTCCAAGAGCCATGTAAGTAGCGCGGATAATAAAGAGAGGCTCGACCGCTGGGACCCGGATACCACCTACGTAATAGGGCATCAGCGACCGGACACGGATGCGATCGCGTCGGCGCTTGGCTATGCCTGGTACCTGAGTCAAACCGGTCAGCGCGTTACGGCCGCCCGAGCCGGGCAACCCGGTGAGCAGGCTATCTTTGCTCTGGAACGATTTGAAGTGGCTGCTCCCTATCTGCTTACCGGTGTCGCGCCCACGTTCGGTCATTGCGCCCGGCCCCAGGCATCGGTGAGTCCCACCGCTCCTTTACCGGCCGCAATGGCCCGTGTCGCGGAGGGCGACCGCGTCATACCTGTGGTAGATGAAAGCGGCTGCCCCTGTGGTGTGGTCACGTCGCTCGCGCTGGCAAGAGCATATACCGCACCAATGAATGTTACGGAGATGCTGGCCCAACCGTGCCAGAGTATCGCCGAAAAACCTCAAATGTTTGCGTCTAAGGATCGAATCAGCGACCACAGGACCGTCCTGCTCCGCAGCGAAACCGACGATTTCGTAGTCATCTCCGACTCCGGCCAATATGTGGGCGTTGCGACTCGTCGCCATATCATCGATCCGCCGCGCGCCAAGCTGATCCTGGTCGATCATAACGAGCTTTCACAGGCGGTCGCCGATGCGGAAGAGGCCGAGATTATCGCGGTGCTGGACCATCATCGGCTCGGGAACGCGCCTACCGCTACTCCGATCTCCTTTGTGGTGGATCCTGTCGGCAGCACCAGCACGCTCGTCGCCGAACGCTGCCAGGCACGCAAGTTCGAGCCCCCGATGGGTCTTGCCGGACTGCTCCTTAGCGGGCTTCTGTCGGACACTTTGCTTTTCCGTTCCCCCACCACGACGGATCGTGACCGCTCCATTGCCGAATGGCTCGGGGTTTACGCACGCGTAAATGTGGGCGCGTATGGCGAGGAGCTGCTGCGCGCCGCGCCGGGCTTGACGGCGCGGGCCGCGGACGAAATCCTGGACACAGATCGAAAGAGCTATCAGATCGGCGGCCATGAGCTCAGCGTCGGGCAGGTGGAAGTCGTCAGCCTCGACGAGTTGCCCGATCGGCGTAAAGAGTTGCTCGACGCTCTGGAAGACAGACGGCAGCGGGAAGGCCTTTCCCTCATAGGCCTTATGATCACGGATGTGGTCACCGTACGCAGCCACCTTCTTTGCGTGGGCGAGCCCTGGATGCTTGCGTCGCTGCCGTTTACGCGCGTTGCGGATGGTGAGTACGATCTGGAAGAAATGGTCTCTCGTAAGAAGCAACTCGTTCCCACCCTCCTGGCGGGCTTCGAATCTCCATAGCACGGCGCTCATCCACCAGATCGATTCAATTGCCTCCCCGTGAGTAATTTTGAAACCTCCGTCGTATGTAGGAAGAGACTACCGCGACAAGGAGAAACACAAGATGGAAAATCGCTCTCTCGGGCGTACCGGCGCACAGGTCAGCATATGGTGCCTCGGCGCAATGACGTTCGGCTGGAAAACCGAACAAGATGAGGCGAGCCGAATCGTCAACACGTTTCTGGATCAGGGCGGTAATTTCGTAGATACCGCGAACGTGTACGGCCGGGGCAAAAGTGAGACGATGCTGGGCATCGCAATGAAGGAAAGCGGCACGCGCGATAAGATCTTCCTTGCGACGAAGGCCCATGGCAAGATGGATGATAACGATCCGAATGCATGGGGCAACACGCGAATCAATCTCATACGGGCGTGTGAAGACAGCCTGAAACGGCTTCAAACGGATCATGTAGACCTCTATCAGATCCATCGGCCGCAGTCGGCGGTCCCCATCGACGAAACGCTCCGGGCGTTGGATGATCTGATTCGCCAGGGCAAGGTCCGCTATGTAGGCACCAGCACCTATGCGGCCTGGCAGGTAGTCGAAAGCCTGTGGGTCAGCGAGCGCTACGGCCTCAATCGCTTTGTGTGCGAACAGCCTCCTTACCACATCCTTGACCGTCGGATCGAGCGGGAGTTGCTTCCGGTCGCACGCACATATGGCCTTGGTATTATCCCCTGGAGTCCTCTGGCGGGCGGCAAACTCACCGGCAAATACCACAAAGATCAGCCCGCACCCGAGAACTCGCGTGAAGATCCCACAAAGTTCAACGAGCAGACATGGCGGGCGCTGGAAGGGCTCGAAGCCATCGCAAAAGACAAGGGGTGTTCCCTTACTGCTTTTGCCCTTGCCTGGTGCGCAGCACAGCCGGGCGTGACCAGCCCGATCATCGGCCCCAATAGCGTGGCGCAGTTGGAAGAAAACCTCGCGGCGTCAAGCGTAAAGATCACGGAAGAGGACAATAAGCGGGTCGACGCGTTGGTGAAGCCGGGAGAGAATGTCGAAGGCCAGAACTATTATGAGGCGGACTTCGGGCCAAACGTGCGTTGGTAGGCTCTGTTATTGCCATCTTGATTGTAAAATGGGAGATTCGAGATATGCAGAAACGACCTTATGGGGATACGGGGGAGCAGCTTTCCATTATCGGCTTTGGCGGCATTGTCGTGATGGGAGCGGAACAGGCCGAGGCGGACAAACGCGTGAAAGAAGCGTTCGACCGAGGCATTAACTACTACGATGTCGCACCCTCCTATGGAGACGCGGAAGAGCGATTGGGTCCGGCGCTGGTTGGTTTGAGAGATCAGGTCTTCCTTGCGTGCAAGACCGGAAAGCGATCCAAAATTGAAGCGGCGGCGGAGTTACGCAGTTCGCTAAAGAATTTGAAGACGGATCACTTCGACCTCTACCAATTGCATGCCGTGAGCAGCATGGAAGAGGCGAGAACGATTCTTGCACCCGGCGGAGCGTTAGAGGCGTTTTTGGAAGCACGGGACGCGGGACTGGTGCGCTATCTGGGTTTTTCGGCTCACTCGGCGGAGGCGGCGGTCTTTTTGATGGAACAGTTTGCCTTTAACTCCATCCTTTTTCCGTTTAATTACACGACCTTTTATCAGGCGGGATTTGGCCCCCAGGTACTGGAAACGGCAAAACAAAAAGGTGTCGCGCGGCTCGCACTGAAAGCACTGGAGCGCCAGCCCTGGAAGGAAGGAGCGGATCGCTCCATCGCGCAAAACACCTGGTACGAGCCGATCTTCGATCCCGTCGAAGCCGACCTTGCACTGCGCTGGACCCTCTCTCTTCCCATCACCGCCGCAGTGCCCCCTGGAGATCCGAACCTGTTCCGGCTAGCAGTAGACATCGGAGAAAGGTTCACCCCACTGACGGATCGAGAGCGCGCCACGGTCGAACAGCATGCAGGACAAAATCAACCGATCTTCACCGTCGCGGCCTGATCGAATTCGCGCGCTGAAGTGCGCACCTCGCATTCCGGCAGTATCGACTTATGCAGGGATGCCGAATTCGGCATCCCTGTGTTCATGGCGCATAATGAAAACCTCTTGTCCCCGCCAATTGGTTGATGACCATCACCACTCCTAGAACCAGCAGGATGCCCCCTGAAACCAGTTCCGCCCGCGCTTCCAGACGCTTTCCCAGTCGCTGTCCTAAACTCAGCCCCAGCAGGGTGATAGCGAAGGCCTGCATGGCAATGAACACCACCGTAGGGCCAATACGTACCCCAAAGCTTCCAAGCGAAAAGCCGATGGCGAGCTCATCCAGACTGACGCTCAGGCCGGCCATCAGCAGGCTTTTCCCCTCAAGCAGTGACTTAGGCGCGTCGTCATCCTCCGACAGCGCCTCTCGCACTGCTTTGGCGCCGATTATCACCAGAAGCCCCGCCGCCACATATTGCGCCAGGCTGCCCAGTCCCGTCGTGAGGTTGCGCCCGGCAATGAGCCCAACGATCGGCATCAGGCCTTCGCACAAGGCAAAAACAACCCCGATGCGTAGCCAGCGGTCACGCGCCAGCCCGGAGAGCCCAAGTCCGATCGCCACTGCCAGCGTATCGAAGCCCA
>JBBRKX010000089.1:0-9763 GCA_038231675.1 Chthonomonadales bacterium
GCGCGTGAGTTCGTCAGGCGCTATACGCGCCCGGATGGAACGCTGGTGTGGCGCGAAACCTGGCCGGGAATGGATGGCTCCGACGACGCTTACGAAAGTTTCTTTAATTTTCCCCTGCTGGCGGCGCTTGGGGGAGACTTCGATCTGGATACCCTGGCACGGGCGGAATGGGAAGCGGTCACGCGACAGTTTACGGCCTATGGTCAGATTCATCGAGAGTTCGACGCCTACTACGACTGGATGCACCATGGCGAGAGCAGCCTCCTATTTTATTACTTCGGTCTCAGCGATCCAACGGATCTGCGCATGCGTGCCCGTGCGCTGCGGTTCGCCGGAATGTACATGGGCGAAGACCCGGAGGCCCCGAACTACGACCCCGAACGGCGCTTGATCCGATCGCCGATCACCGGGAGTCGTGGGCCACGTTTTGAAAACAGCGCGGAAGATTGGATCACCCATCGCCCCGTGTTGGCCGACTACCCACCCCCGTTCGAAGATATCCCCGGCATTCCGGAAGGCGCGCCCCGCGCCGATTGGAACGATGACGCGACCTTCGCCGCAATCCTCACACTGCTCAATGCCCGCATGATGCGCGGCGATGTCCCTTTGAATTTAACGTGCACCAGCCTCATCGCGCACGCCTTTCTGTATACCGGCGAGGGAAAGTACCGAGATTGGGTGCGCGATTATGTCGGCGTCTGGAAGGAACGGGCCGACGCCAATGCGGGGATCCTGCCGGACAATGTAGGACTGAACGGCAACGTCGGCGAGTGCATGGGCGGCAAATGGTGGGGCGGTTACTATGGATGGCGCTGGCCGCATGGTTTCATGTCGATTATCGATCCGGCCACCATCGCCGCCGCGAACGCGCTTTTACTCACGGGCGATCCGACAGTCTTGGAACTGCCGCGCCGACTGCTCGACGCAATCTACGACCGGGGCAAGATGCAGGGAACAAGCTGGCATATTCCGAACCGACATGGCGACCAGGGCTGGTACGACTTCCGACCGCTGCAAAGCGGGCCGCATGCGAATGTGTCGCCCTATGCCGATTACCCTATTCATCTCTGGTATCACTCGATGCTTCCGGAAGATCTTGCACGCGCCTGGAAATGGCTGGAAGGAGCCTCTATAACGCGCGTGTCACCGGGGCGCGGCAAGGGAGACAATATTCATACCGCACCCTGGTTCGCCTACGTTCAAGGGCGCAATCCGGAATATCCCGAAGAGATCTTGCGCGCCAACCATGCCGAAGTCGCGCAACGCCTGGCGAAGATGAACCACGACAATACCGATCCGGAGACCTGGGACGTTCACCACTGGCAGGAAATCAACCCGGTTGTTTGTGAGGGGCTTGTACAGCTGATGCTCGGCGGCCCGAACACGGTCTATCACGGCGGATTGCTGCACTGCCGCGTGCGCTACTTCGATCCCATCAGGCAGCGGCCAGGCGTGCCACCCGATGTCGCGGCCCTGGTCAGTCGGGTCGATGCGGAAGGAATCGAAGTCGAGCTCGTCAACCTGAATCCGCTGGAATCGCGCACCGTCCTTCTCCAGGCCGGGGCCTTCGCCGAGCACTGCTTTACCAGCGCGACCTACCATAACAAAAAGGACGAGGAGCACACTGCCGTGGTCGAAGGCCCCATTCTAAAGGTGCATATCGAGCCTGCCGGCGGCGGCCATCTGCGCCTGGGTATGCGTCTATATGCGCATACCCCGAGCTACACCTTTCCCTGGTGAGTCCCATGCCATCCAGAGGATAGGGGGCGTGCGAACGGAACGTGTCGCACGTCCCCCACAACGTATCCGAGGGAGTTGCGGCGCAACTCCCATGCAAGATTATCTATCTCTCTATCGAATCCTGATAAGGCGTTGCCGGCGCAATCCCAGACCCGCCTCCGCCAGGGAAGATTTCCGGCGCTGCATTCGAGTTGCGATCTGATGGAGCTGTACCTCCGCCAGGGAAGCCTCTTTGTAAACTTCCTGGCGCCGCTCCTCCGCCAAAGCCTCTCTGTAAACCTCCTGGCGCTGCTTCTGAGTTGCGACTTCGGCGGCTCACCGCGGGACGCCGCGTATAAGCGCCTTGACTGAAGGAGTGGAAAATGGCGATTCCCTGGTCGAGGTGGGAACCGTTGAGCGAGTAGGGCGTGAGCCATATTCCCGGCTCGCCGTTAGCCCCCTCGCCAGGCTCTGCGACCACAATGCCTCGATTGCCTAGCGACATGACCGTCGGAGGGGCGAAGCGGCCGGCTGAGGAAGCGAGGAGCATCCCCAACGTCGCATCGTTTTCCTCGCGGGCGGCATTATCGCTCGAGATCCGCCCATCGGGGGACTTGAGTAGTGGGGTTCTCGCGCCTGCGGGGGGCGAAGCCTGTGTCCGCCGACCAACGCGAACGTATTGCAGAAGGTCCGTAATTCTAATAGGAGCCGGGACTTCTACAGCGGCGGAGGCGTCACCCGCCTTGACAGTTGGCTCGACATCGTTCGGCGACGGGGCTTCAGAAACGCCGACATCGTCTGCCGACCTTACGACGCTTACCCTTACAAAGGGCTTCTTCACGTCTGCGGAAACAGGATCCGTCTGTCCATACGCACTGGCCGCGATCCCAATCGCCGCCAGACCCACCATCAAAATCCCGCCAATCCACGGCCAGTTCGCTGCCCGCCCTATTCTGCCTGTGTTCATCATTGCTGTTCCCCACTTCTTACAGTCAAGAGTGTTTGCTCGCCGGCGGACCCTTTGAGCGCTTTTTCAGGCGCGCGAGCCGAAATGCTCGGGCCGATATTGTTTAGATGAGAGATCACAACGCTTCATCACGCCAATACGCCTTTTTTAAGCGGTAATGGGATTACCTCCTCGTCGGCGCTGGTGTCTCCTTCGTGGTGGGTGGCAAGATAAGGGTTGGTTGCGGCAAGCCATCGTCTAACTCGGGAGGCTTCGCCAACCGATAATCCTTTCTTGTATCGGACGAACGATCTTTAGGAACGGTTCGAAAACCGGATGCACCGGATACACGGCGTCCGGATGCCCCCATGCGGAAAGCATGAAAGAGGCTGGCGCCCCGATCGAGTTGCGTTCCATTTAGCCAGTACATCGTCAGCCATAATCCGGCCTCGCCTTTTGGCCCCACGCCGGGTTCGGACACCACGATGCCTTTATTTCCAAGCTGGGTCACTGTCGCGGCGGAGGGCGCGTTCCCTGGCTTTTCCCCGCTGATGTTGATGCCCCCGCCGAGGAAAGGGATGTCGGATGTGCTCCCCATAGCGCCATTAAAGTTAAGGCCACCACCACCTTCCGCGCCATGACTGTGTGGTAAAACGAACGTGCCCCCGCCAAACGGCGTCCCCATTCCATCGTACTGCGGTGCGAATTGCGTTGTCATACCCAAAAATTTCGGATCGATTGGGCTTACGTCCCAATCGTTGCTCCATGGCGCATGAGGACCCACGTATTTTATCTTTAACCCGTTAACATTCAATTGAGGCCATGTGCCAATGACAACCCCAATTGTTCCATCCTCAGGTGGCGCGATCATAAGATTGGCCTGAGAGGCAATCGACTCGAGCACCGTAGCAAACGGCACGCCATGCGCCTCCACGGTCAAACGGAGGTTCGCTGGAACCGATGGGTCAACCTTTACCGGAATGCCGCATGCCTTCGAGAGCGTAGCCACTACCTGCTGGACGGTTGCTTCTTTCGCCTCCATGTCGACGGGGTGCCTGAAGGCGGCCAGGGAGCGTGCCTTCGCAATTGCTGTATCCGCGCTTGCCAGTTCCAGTTCTTTCTGGCTTACTTCCTCTTCGGCCTGTTCAATCGCATCCTGACTCGCATGGCCGGCCTTATTCAGACTTCTAATGCGCTCGAGTCTGGTCCGTGAACGCTCTAGATCCATTTTTAGCTGGTGAATCGTTTGCTCTGTCAGAACAGGCAAATTACCGAAGACAGGCTGCCCTGTTAGTGCGGTGGAGAGAGGAGACGCGGTTTTCTTTTCGGTTGGGACGTCTGGTTGAGGCTGCGCGCTGCTCGGCCCGATATACTGCGCCGTCGCATTTCGGGGCATGGTCACCAGTGCGATGGCGCTCGCAAGGCAAAAGACGAGTGCTTTCGTGCCTGCCTGCCCGCTCGATATCATCGTCGATTTCTTAACTCGTTTCATGGGATTTGCCTCTGCAGTTCGTCTGTTCTTGCACATGTGGAAGCCACATGCAAAAACGATGTTAATCCTGCCCTATCGAGAGCAGTTAGCGTGTCCATCTCGGTGGTGGTTTCGGATTTCGTATCCGTCAGCTTGCATTCCGTCCAAACAGGCATCCCATTCACGGCGGAATTGCAGGACGCCGTCCGAACGTACCCGAGCGATTCAGCATCGTCATGCGTGACCGTTACCTGCACGACATTGGCAAGGACCCCTGAATCCTGGACCCGCTGTACGATAACGATAAGTTTCGGAGGAACCGCGCTCCCGCCCAAATCCGAAACTTCGGGATCGGGTGTTCCCTCAAGCAAGAGATCGGTTACGGCGCGCTCTATTGCCAGTTCGGGCGCAACTGCCGGGTTCTCCGGAGTAAGACGGACCCCGGTGTACTCGGCCAACCGTGGTCGGCCCAGCGGACGAAGGCGCCGGCCGGACCACACGACCGACCGCGTCCGTTTCGCCGGGCGGCTGTCGGGTCCGGAGCCGATCACAAGTTTTTGCTTCGGCTTTCCCGGCGACGTCGCAAGGAATAACGTCCGGTGTTTGGGAGGAAACGCTTTGGCCGCGATATCCCGGGGTGAATGAGCCTTCAGGATGCCAAGAACACCCAGAACGATCAGCCCCGCAACCGCAGCGAGGCCGCCAAGCGTGCGTGGGTTCATCCAAACTTCACGGCGTCCCGGAGTCGATGGATGCACCTCGGCGAGGATGCGTGCAAACAGTTGCGCGCTGTCCTGATTGCTCAGTGCGATGGGTTCGGGACGGCTACCCGAAAGCAAGGTCTCCATGGAATCGATCTCGCGAACCTGTTCCGAACAATCCGGGCAGGCGGCAATATGGAGCGCCGTCGCGGAATATAACGCCGGCGAAAGCTCTCCATCGCGATATGCCTGCAGCCTTCGCGCCATCCGCCACCTATGAATTATGAATGTACGTCGTACCACTTTTTAAACTCTTCCCTCGCACGGAGGAGCCGCATTCTCACCGTCGAAAGCGGCAGTCTCAGCACGTCCGCGACCTCTTCGTAAGACAGGGCTTCCCAGAATCGCAGTATTAAGATAACCTTGTGCTCCGGCTTGACGCATTGCAACGCGGCTTCGATAAGAGCGCGTTCGGCGACTTCACTGGATCTGTCCGCGCAACCGACACGATCGTCGAGTGCAACCGGCGTCCTCTTACGCTTGCGAAGCAGTTGCAACGCTTCGTTCGTGGCGATCCGGTAGAGCCATGTCTTCAGGCTGCTCTCCCCACGAAATCGCGGAAGGAAGCGGAAGGCGCAAACGAAGGCCGCCTGCATCGCATCCTGTGCGTCATCGTTATTACCGACCAGACGAAAGCACAGATTATACACAGGATCCTTGTAACAGTGGTAGAGCTTCTCGAGAGCCGCAGGGTTCCCACGGCAGGCGTCGGCAAGCCAGCTTTCCGTTTCGACTGCGTCCATTCGTTCCGACTGCACTATACAGTATAGGCTTTCCAGTGCTCGTAACCTCGCTGCTACCAGGCCGTGCGGGATGCTGGCTGGTCAGAAACAAACGGCTTTTCTCTTGCGTCTGTAGGTTAGATGCGTTGCGATGGCATTTCGTCACCCTTGGCGATTTGTTTTCTTTTACACCTGGGAAGTGTGCCGAACTCTTATAAGCGAAAAGGATACGGCCTCCCCTGCCAAATAGACCCACCCGCACGCGAGCAGGCAAACATAAACCGCGGTGATATTTTCCGATAAACAGGGGTATGCTGATAATTCATCGTCCCTTGATCCGCGACGCTTTCTCGCAACGAACACGCATGGCCTTCAGAGAAGCCTTAGTGGCGAACGCATTTTCCATAGAGGACATCGATGCAAGCACAAACGCCCCAGTTTTCCTCATCCCCCCCGCAGGTCGCCACGACTACAAAGGTCGAAGTGGACGACGATCCAGAAACGGTGGAAGAGCGCCTCTTGCTGGCCGCGCTTGTAGAAAGCTCCAACGACGCCATCCTTTCCACTACGCTCGACGGAGTGATCACCACATGGAATCCTGCCGCAGAAAGAACGTTCGGTTACACGGCGGCCGAAGTGGTGGGTGTATCGAAAACCTTCCTTTACCCGACGGACCGCATAAACGAAGGCATTGTTCTCATGGAGCGACTCCTCCGAGGCGAGCGGATCGAGCATTTCGAAAGCGTCCGCCTGCGGAAGGATGGCGCTCCCATCGACGTCTCGCTGACCCTGTCGCCTATTCGCAACAGGATGGGAGAAATCATCGGCATGTCTGTGATCGCCAGAGACATCGGCCTGCAAAAACAGTACGCGGAAGAGCGACGCTACGTTCTGGCGGCGGCACATTGCCTACTCTGGTATGCGGACGTCTATGAAATAGAAGACGAAAAAATCTTATGGGAGATGAACGTGCCCGATGAGCCGGCCGCGCAACGTTTCCTGCCGTTGGATAGAAAGCAGGGGGATACGTTTGCGGAAGCACTGTATCTCGCACGGCTTCCAGAAGACCGAGAGGTTTGTGACGACTACAGCACCGCCTGCGTTCGTGCCGGCGAAAGTTATCAACAGGAGTTTCGGTGCTTAAGTGCAAACGGCTTGTTGCGCTGGGTGCACGAAGACGTCCATATTGAAACGGTGGAAACGGGGAAGAAATGGCGTGCCGTGGCCGTTTGTACGGATATCACCGAACGCAAACGTATCGAGACGGAACAGCGGGAATCGGAAATGCGGAAGACCGCGATCCTTAATATGAGTCCGGACCCCATCGTCTCCATGGACATTGCAGGGCGCATCGTGGACTGGAACCCGGCCGCGGAACGATGTTTTGGTTATAGCCGTGAGGAAGCGATCGGTCAGCCCATGGCCGAATTGATTATGCCTCCGGACCTGCACACGGCCCATGAGGCAGGATTTCACCGATTTATGACGACAGGCGAAGCGACCATTTTGGGGAAGCGCGTGGAACTGACCGCCATCAGGCGAAATGGAGAGGTTTTTGCAATCGAGCTGACCGTCGATTGCATCACACAGAATGGTCTGCCGCTTTTCACGGCCTTCCTGCGCGATCTCACCGAGCGAAAGCGCGCAGAGGAAGAGCGACGCTACATCCTCGCTGGAGCGCAGTGCCTGCTCTGGTCCGCCGATATTCAAGACCTAAAAAACGGACAACCGCTTCTATGGGAGATGCATTATCCGGACGAAGAGGCGGCGGAAAGGTTTCTTCCCGTGAAGCTTCGCAACGGAGAAACCTATCAGTCTGCCTGGGATCGCTCACGCTGGCCCGAAGATTATGAGCGAGTAACGCTACAGGGAACCGCATTTATACGCGCGGGTCAGAGTTTCGAGCAAGAATTTCGATGTCTCCGAGCCGATGGAACAGTCCGCTGGCTCTACGAGAGCATTCATGTGGAAACCATCGAAGCGGATCGACGCTGGCGGGCCGTGGGAGTCTGCACCGATATCACCGAGCGCAAAACGATGGAACAGGCGCTACGGGAAAGCGAAGAGCGACTGCAGGCGGCTCTGCATGCCGGGAACATGGGCACCTGGGAATGGGACATGCTTTCCAATAGCCTGAAGTGGTCGTTGGAAACGGAACAACTGTTCGGACTGGAGCCCGGATCGTTCGGGGGAACGTATGAGGCCTACCTGCAGAGGGTTCACCCCGAGGACCGTGATATGGTTCGGGAAATCGTCGCATCGGCGCTCCGGGACAAGACTTCTTTCGAACACGAGAGTCGTATTGTATTACCAAACGGCGCAATCCGCTGGGTATCCGGCAAAGGCGCGGCATTGTACGGTAAGCAAGGCGAGCCCGAACGGTTGCTGGGAACCATCACCGACATCACCGAACGAAAGCGTCTGGAACAACAAGCATCGGAAGCACACCAGATGGAAGGGTTGGGACGACTGGCGGGAGGTATTGCGCACGATTTCAACAATCTCCTGAGCGTCATCCTGGGCTACGCCGAAATGGTGGAGATGGAACTTGCGGAACAGAGCGACCTCCTGCCGAATGTCCAGAATATCCGGAACGCCGCGACCCGTGCGGCCAAACTTACCTCTCAGTTGTTGGCCTTCGCGCGAAAGCAGGTCAGCGCGGCGAAGGTTATCTCCCCCAATGACGTTATCGCCGGAATGAATCCCATCCTGAAGCCGCTCATTCGAGAGGATATCCAGCTCGTGACTCTCCTCAAGGAGGGGGTGGGAAATATCAAGGCGGATCCGACACAGATAGAGCAGATCCTCGTAAACCTGGTCGTGAACTCGCGTGACGCCATGCCGAATGGCGGCAAAATCATCCTGCAAACCGACAACGTGGCCTTCGCGGATCATGCCCCACGCGAGCATTCCACGGTCGCGGCAGGCGAGTATATCCTGATTTCGGTTAGCGACACGGGGATAGGAATGACAAGAGAAACCAGAAACCGGCTATTCGAGCCGTTCTTCACCACCAAAAGCGTCGGAAAAGGGACTGGTCTGGGGCTTGCAACTGTCTATGGCATCGTAAAGCAAAGCGGCGGATATATCTTTGCCTATAGCGAGGTAGGAATCGGCACCACGATCAAGGTGTACCTCCCACGTGTGGACGAAATCGCATCCGCCGTAAGCAAAGGAGCGAACCTGAGCGCCAACCTGAACGGGACGGAAACCATTCTCGTAGTGGAGGACGAGCAATCGGTCCGGGACTTGACGGTCAAGACGCTATTGAAAAAGGGCTACCACGTGCTCCAGGCGGAAAATGGCGTGCATGCCCTGCGCGTCGCCGAAGCGTATCCCGGGGAAATTCATCTCGTCGTAACAGACGCCATCATGCCGGAAATGGGAGGCAGGGAGCTGGTCGACAGACTGAAGACGGCACGCCCTTCCACGATCGTCCTGTACGTTTCCGGCTATACCGAGGAAGTGACTTCGGCACAGGGCATCCTGCCGGAAGGAACAGAGTTCGTGCAAAAGCCGTTCACCTCTCACGGCCTGCTGTCCAAAGTGCGGGAACTGCTTCAGAGCGCGCCTTGAATCTTGAAAACAACCGTAAAGAGATTCCCGTATGTTGTCGACACAGACTTTATATCGGAGCCTCTGACAGCGGTAGAGTAAACGAGAAGGTGCTTCCCTTACCTGGCTCACTCTCCACTTTAATGCTTCCTCCGTGCGCCTCGACGGCCAGCTTGCAGAAGGTCAACCCCAAGCCGGTGCTCATCTTGCGCCCGCCTTTGCGTGACTCCACCTGGCCGAACTTTTCAAAGATACGCTCGAAAGCATCGGCTGGAATACCCTCGCCCGTATCGGTCACGGAAAACCGTAGGAATCGCCCCTCTTCGATGCGCTGCGCCGAAACCGTCACCGTGCCGCCAGACCGCGTGAACTTGATGGCATTTCCCAGCAAGTTAACCAGGGTGCGGCGCAATTTGTCTGAATCCCCACGGAACGTAGGCAGATCCTCAGCGACCTGTGAAAGGAGGTTCAGGCCGTTGCTTTCCGCGAGCAGAGCCACTTGATGAACGGCGGAAGTGACGAGCGCATCAGCCGACAGAAGAGCATAATCGAGTTCAAGCGAACCGGATTCTAGTTTATCCACATCCAA
>JBBRKX010000090.1:0-9750 GCA_038231675.1 Chthonomonadales bacterium
CGAGTCTCCAGCCAAGACTAAGACGCTCAAGAATTTTCTCGGGAGCGATTATCTGGTGGAGGCCAGCATGGGGCATGTGCGCGACCTCCCGAAGTCTAAGATCGGCGTCGATGTCGAGCATGACTTCACCCCGACATACGAGGCGATCGCCGATCGGAAAGATGTCCTCAAGCGACTGACCGCTGCGGCAAAAGGCTGTTCCACCGTTTACCTTGCCTCCGACCCCGACCGTGAAGGGGAAGCGATCGCATGGCATCTGGCGGAAGTGCTGAAGCTCCCCAACGCCCGTCGCATTCAGTTCAACGAGATCACCCGCACGGCCGTGCAGCAAGCGCTTTTATCTCCCAGAGACGTGGACATGGATCTCGTAAACGCGCAGCAGGCGCGCCGAGTTCTTGACCGTTTGATCGGTTATAAGCTTTCCCCGGTTCTCTCCTCGAAGATCCAAAAAGGGTTGTCGGCCGGGCGGGTGCAGTCCGTGGCCGTGCGCCTGATCTGTGACCGCGAGCGTGAGATCCTGGCATTCATCCCGGTAGAGTACTGGTCGCTCACCGCGATATTGACGCCGCGCCCGCCGGAAAAGGAGTTCCTCTTTGCGGCGAAGCTGCATAGCCGCGCGGGGCAGCGTCTTGAACCGAAGTCTCAGGAAGATATCACCGCCATCCTTTCGGAGTTGGACGGAGCGAATTACCAGGTCGCGGATGTCAAAAAACGCGAGCAAAAGCGCAACGCTTCCGCGCCCTTCATCACCAGCACGCTGCAGCAAGAGGCGGCTCGCAAGCTGGGGTTTGGAAACAAGCGCACGATGTCGGTCGCCCAGGACCTTTATGAAGGCGTCGATGTGGGCAGCGAAGGCAGCGTCGGCCTGATCACGTATATGCGTACCGACTCCGTACGTGTCTCGGCCGAGGCGCAGGAGGAAGCCAGACGGTATATCTCGGAGAAATATGGCGCCGCGTATATGCCTGGTGTGCCGAAACAGTTCAAGACAAAGGGCGGCGCGCAGGATGCGCATGAGGCGATCCGTCCGACTTCCGCATTTCGAGATCCCGAGACGATCGCCAAATACTTGAATCATGATCAGCTCCGCCTGTACCGTTTGATATGGCAGCGCTTCCTCGCCAGTCAGATGAACCCGGCCGTGATGGATGTCACCACGGCGGACATCGCGGCGAGCGGCCCGGCGACCACCGGAGCGCCCTTCATGTTTCGCGCCACCGGCAGCGTCATGAAGTTCGACGGCTTTATGCGCGTCTATACGGAAGGCAAAGATACGGAGGAAGTGGGAGACGACGAGCAGCCGCCGCTTCCGCCGCTTGCAAAAGATCAGCCGCTCGACCTGAACCGTCTCGATCCCCGCCAGCACTTCACCGAGCCGCCGCCCCGGTTTACGGAGGCGACGATTGTCAAGGCGCTGGAAGAGCTGGGCATCGGACGCCCCAGCACTTATGCGAATATCATCTCTACCGTACGCGATCGCGGCTATGTCGATCTGCAGGAAAAGCGCTTTTATCCGACCGAACTGGGGTTCACGGTAACGGATCAGCTCGTTCGCCACTTCCCAAGCGTGATGGATGTCACCTTTACGGCCGACATGGAAGGCAAGCTGGACGCGGTGGAAGAGGGCCAGGCCGATTGGGTCGGCGTCTTGCGCAATTTCTACGGACCCTTCGCGCTTTCCGTGGAAGCCGCGAAAGTCGAGATGGAGAACCTGAAGCCCGCTCCCATCGAGACGGAGTTCCACTGCGCGGTCACCGGGAACGTCATGTTCCTCCGTCAGAGCCGGTACGGCCAGTTTCTCGGCTGCAGCGGATATCCGAAGTGCAAAAAGATCCTGCGCGTGGATGCCACGGGAGCGCCCGTGGACGGTCCGAACTTTGTGTGCGGGCTCGAAGAAAAAGGCGAGAAAGTCGCGGTGGATCCCGCAACGCTTCCCAACGCCACCGAGCACGTTTGCCCCGAGGGACGGGGCCGTATGCTGCTCCGGCAGGGGCGCACCGGTGGATTCCTGGGCTGCAGCGAGTACCCCAAGTGCCGGACCACATTAAAGATCACCCCGGAGAACACGCTGCAGGAAGGTCAAACCTTTCAATGCACGTACTCCGATGCGCCGGTCAAGCGGGGGGGCGCGAAAAAGGCGCCTGTTCGAAAGCGGGCCACGGCGTCCACTACGGCCAAAGCGACGGGGACAGCCGCCGTGAAGGCAAAGAAGCCCGCGGTCGCCCGTTCCAAGCCCGCCGAAAATTAAGCGGCGTCGCACCCGCGTATGTCGCTTTCCTGAACGCCGCGCTAATTGGCAGCGGCATTCCGTCTAACCTAGCCGCCTGGAGGCCATGATCAAACTACCGGCTATTACCGCTGTGTCCGCCGAAACCTTCGATACGCCCCTGCATAGCCCTTTTGTAACGTCGCAAGGATCGGCCACCGCGGCTCGCGCGGTGGCTGTCTCGATTACGCTTGAGGACGGGAGGATAGGGCGAGGCGAGGCGGTCCCCCTCACGTATGTGACCGGCGAAAACATCCCCTCGGTCGTGGAAACAGTCCAGCGCATCGCGCCAGAGATGGTCGGGCAGTCCGTGGCTCGCTATCGTCCGCTTTTCGACCTTATCGCAATGCAGGCCCCGGATTCGCCCAGTGCACGGTGCGGGCTGGAGATGGCCGTCCTGGATGCGTGGTCACAGGTGACAGGCAGTTCCCTGTGGAGCCTGCTGGGCGGAGCGACCGTGGAGGCCGAGACCGATATCACTATCCCGATCGTGCCGAACGCCGGGGAACTCACCGAACTTGCCTGGGCGCTCGGAATGCGTGTTTTCAAAATCAAGGTTGGTGACCCGGATATCGAGGCGGATCATGCCCGCGTGTCGGCCGTGCGCCAGGCGGCCCCCGAAGCTCGCATACGTCTGGACGCAAATCAGGCTTTTACTCCGGACGCCGCCGTAAAATTTGTGGATCGGCTGCTTTCGGAAGGCGCGCACATCGAATTGCTTGAGCAGCCGGTCAAGAAAGACGATTTCGACGGTCTGGCGGAAGTCGCGAGACGGTGCCCCGTTCCGGTCTTTGCCGACGAGACCATTCGGACTCCGCAACATGCGTTGCGCCTCGCCTCCACGCCTGTGCAGGGTTACAATCTGAAAATAAATAAATGCGGAATCGCGGGCGTTCTCGACATCATCGCCATCGCTCGGGCCGCGAACAAGCGTCTTATGTTGGGTTGCATGCTCGAAACGCGGCGCAGCATCGCCGTTTCACTTGCGATCGCCTGCGGCACGGGCGCGTTCGAATTCCTCGATCTCGACTCCCATCTGCTTCTCAATGAACCAGGCCAAAACCTCTTTTTTCACCAGGAAGGCGCCATGCTGAGCCTGCCCCTCGATCCTGGTTAGCTTTTCATTTTCCTCCTCGCTTTGTTTCTTATCAGGGAAGGTGAGGCCTCATGTACGTCACACAACTTCTCATGGCATCGAAGAAGCGGCCTGCACCATTATCGCCGCCACTGCTACAACGGCCGCAGCAGAAAGGAGGAAAAGAAATGGCTTTGCCCCTCCTATAACGGCGAATGGCTGCTTGCCGAGTCCTGGCACAAGTTCGATGTCAAGTGTGATTGGTGCTGTCTTGTCTCCCATATTGCCTTGACAGTAAAAGCGAGACAATACGAACGTATCTGGCGACCCTGGCGGCGAAGTGTGCCGTCTACTGGCTGAGCATCTGTCAGGAAACGGATCCTTCTTGGTCTGCATATTCACGATTACTATTGTAGTGCGTTGTCTCGTTCGATATTGATTTATAGGGACAATCGATGAATATTTTCAAAAAACTATAAAGTTCCTCGTTTCGAAGTCACTTTAATGAGTATATAAATGCCCTAATCATAACAATTGACGTTTAGACTGGAAAATCCGATCCAATTCGGATTCAGTGTTCAGATTGACCGGAATGCGCAATTGTCCATCTCTGCCGGTAGAAACAATTTTTATCCGGCCTTGTCGGACGATTGCTGGCTCATCGAAAGTCGAGGTGATCTCATGTCTATGTAGAGGAAAAGTCGCCCGCTGTAAAGAATAGACGCCGTGAGCAAATTTTGCACCAACCGGAGTGATACGGCTTCTCATGTCAACTGATCCTACTCTCCTTGACCCTGAAAAACCAGAATTGATATTCGGCTGGGTTGCTCCTGTCGGAACGCCTCTATCCCACCTATCCGAGGCGTTAGTCGAGGAACTGCAGACATTTGGCTATACGGCTGAGACAATTCGCTTGAGTAGCTTCCTGTCCGATTTTGACCTGCCGACGCCAGAACCTCCTCCTGGCGCAAGCGAATTTGAACGCCTAGATACCTTAATGACGCGCGGCGATGAATTGCGAGAACGAGCCGATAGTGGAGAGATCTTAGCTCTTCTTGCAGCCGGGGAAATTCGGGCAAAGCGACCTCATGAGGAGCCACGTGCTTTGCCAGGTCATGCTTTCATACTGAGCCAGTTAAAGAATCCCGATGAGGTAATCTGGCTCAGAAGTATCTATGGTCATGCCTTCCATCTCATAGCGGTTCACTGCCCTGAAGAGCTACGAAAAAACAGCCTACGCTTTACGCGAAATATGACCGCTGAGCAGGCAGCCAAGCTTATTGAACGCGATAGAGGCGAAGAATCTAAGCGTGGGCAACAGGTAACGGAAACATTTCAGCACGCCGATGTATTTTTAGAAGTGCTGGCGTTTGAAGAAGCTAGAATGGATGTTGCCAAAGACCAGATGAGGCGCTATTTACAACTGCTCTTCGGTTACAAGGGCTTGACTCCTACCCGCGATGAATACGGCATGTACCTTGCTCAAGCTGCCGCGCTTAGAACTGCGGACCTGTCACGCCAAGTGGGGGCAGCGATTTTAACGCCAACAAGCGAAGTAATATCTTTAGGTACAAACGAAGTTCCTGCTCCAGGGGGCGGCCAATATTGGGAAGATACGCCGAACCGCCAAAGAGATTGGGATAAAGGCGGAGATGAAAATACAAAGATTAAGTTTGAGAACCTCGAAGAGTTCCTCGCAGTCTTAACACCGAAAGGTGCTGAGAAGCCTTTTGCGAGCGTAGAGGACTTGCTTGCAGCTCTGACACCCGAATGGGCTAGTAAGCCCGACGAGGAAAAAGAGCAAAGCATTAGGGATGCAAAAACGGCACTTGACCGTACCCGTATGATGAATCTTACGGAGTTCGGTAGGCCCGTTCACGCTGAGATGGATGCTATCCTTTCCGCTGGGAGAATGGGTGTATCAGTAAAGAATCAGTGGCTCTATTGTACGACATTTCCCTGTCACAGCTGTGCGAAGCATATAGTAGCGTCAGGAATCAAGCGTGTCATATACATTGAGCCTTACCCGAAAAGCCTTGCTGAACGCTTACATGGTGATGCCCTGGTATTAGGGCGACCTGAAAAAGAGGACGACCCACGAGTAGTCTTTGAGCCGTTTCGAGGCGTTGCGCCACGAATGTACTCGGCTCTATTTTCAAGTATGAATCCTGTGGGAACACGGATTAAACGTAAGAATGCTACCGGCCAAATAGATGATAGGCCCGCAGGTTTGCGCGCTAATGCTTCACCTCTGACCTATATGGACCGTGAAGCCGTCGCCGCAGCATTAGTTTTGACCCTTAACCCTGGAATACAAACGGAGGAGACCAATGGCACTGACGCGCAACATGAAAACGGCAGCTAGTCGAGAGAGATGGAAGCGAATTGAAGAAGCGGCGAGGAATACGCCTGAATGGGTGAAACCTAACATTGCCCATCTTGTGGAAGTGCTTCGTCAAGAAAAACAAGCTGAAAAATCGGTAGAAGGCAAGAAGCCGAGCAGAGAAAGCTAAGCTTTATTAGCTTCCGATACATCCACCTTTTAATGTGGCAAGCGAGCTATCTACAGGAATCTCTACGGCCTACACCTTATGGAGAGCTCGCTTGTTTTTCCCGTTGAAAGCGTGCAGGAGTTCTTTGCCGTAGCATAGAAAAGGTATGTTATCCCTGAACTCCGCTGCCAATGATCACCGAAGCCATCAAAAAACTACGTTCCCGTGACAAATCCCGCTGTTTTGTATCCGTTAGTATTTTTCGTGACAGGGTTCGCGCCATAGTGAGCGGAAAATCTACGCCATCATTATATACGCCTGAGGATCGGATCAATTGGACGCCGTCGCCCAGCGCGCGCACGCCGATCCAACTCGTAGCGCATAGCGCCAACTCCCTCGGATTCATCTCAGAAATGCTGCAAGGAACTCCCTATCCGGCCAAAACTACAGCCGACGCGGATGCTGAGTTTCTCGTGATGGAGCAAGAGATCACTTCTCGCGAGCAAGCCATTGACCTTCTCGAAGGTAAGTTTGAAAAATATGTAACCGTTCTCAATAAGATCGGTCCCGAACAACTTGAAACGCTAATCGAAGCTCCGTTTGGGCTTGGAAAGGTCCCAATGCGAACCGCAATCGGCGTTGGGACTGGCCACACGCAAAGCCACACCGCCCAACTCGACTACCTGCAAACCATTTACGGCGATAGAAACTGGTAAGAAGGCAAGCACACCAGATAGATGTCGGCGGCTTCCAGTATAATGAACCTGCGTTCCCTTACGCTCGCGCCCCGATAAACCCGTGTTACCGCTCCGTTTTACAGGATTTGAGCGCGCCGTGGAACTTGATCCCAACCTGACGGCGGCTCGCCGGTGCTATGCGTCCCTTCTCGCGATCGCGGGGCGCAGAGATGAGGCTATAGCGCAATGCCAACAGGCACTACATCTGGACCCAAAACATGCTACTACGTGGGTACAACTCGGCAACAATCTATTTGCCCGCGCATTGGCACCAGTATCCGAAAGGAATAGGCGTCAGGCCCTGGAAGCTACGAAACTGGCGTATCTGCAGGCATACAAGCAAGATCCTAACAACCTGCAAGCTCGTTTATATCTCGATATCACTCACGATTTAGTGTCTGCTCCAGGCACCATCCTCCCATGGGTACTACTGTTGCGCCTCAGGGTACGGATAGCATTCGGGACTATACTCACATCTATTGGCCGTACATTCCAAACTCGCAAACCACGCTGAGCGGGTCTGGCAGGGTGGACCTCTGTCGCATTTGTGGCTCTCCCTCACTTTCGGTGCAACGAGCGGGCGTTAACCGCGAGGCATAGAGAACTTGACCGTACATCCGGCCTACCGTATACTGTCTGCATGACTCCCGATGCTTCCTATCTGATCGAGCGCCTGCGCGACGCCACCCGCCATTCTTCCTATGAGGGAAGACTCTATCTTGTCGGCGGCTTGCTGCGCGACCGCTTTCTTGGCCTGCCGATGTCCAACGACGTGGATCTTGTTCTGGAGGGCGATGCGGTCGAACTCGCCAAGTTTCTGTTCGACCGGGGGCTATCGCGCCATTACCCCGTGCTTTATCCGCGCTTTGGCACCGCGATGATTCATGTTGGCGAGGACGGAGAAGGCAGCGCGGTGGAACTGGTCTCGGCACGCGCGGAAAGTTATCAGTCGGATTCGCGCAAGCCCGACGTACGCCAGGGAAGTCTGCGCGACGATGTCTTTCGGCGTGACTTCACCATCAATACGCTCCTCGAAAACCTGCATACCGGTGAAACGCTGGATCTGACCGGTCTGGCGCTCTCCGACCTTCGCGCCGGCATTCTGCGCACGCCGCTGGAGCCACGCGTCACGTTCTTCGACGATCCGCTGAGGATGCTGCGCGCCGTTCGCTTTGCGGCGCGGTTCGGGTTTGAAATAGAGGAGGGCGCCTGGGGGGCCATATGCCGCGAGGCCGACCGTCTGCGGCCGCCGGCGATCGCGCATGAGCGGATCCGCGAAGAGTTCACCAAGATCGTCCGTCTGCCGGGGCCGAAGATCCGGCGCGGGCTCGAGTTGCTGCTCGAGTCGGGCCTGCTCGCGCGGTTTCTTCCGGAAATGCTTCCGATGGTCGGCTGCACGCAGGGGAGCTGGCATCTTTACGACGTATGGAAACATACTCTGGTTGCGATGGAGAACCTTCCCGATTCCACAAATCTGGAACTCCGGCTCGGGCTTCTATGGCACGATGTGGGGAAGCCGGCGACACGCTCGGAAGATGAGCGCGGCATCCATTTCTATGGGCATCCGACGGTCGGCGCGGGAATTGCTCGGGAGATGATGAACCGCCTGAAGTTTTCAAATGATGAGATCCGCGATGTCGTCGCGCTGGTCACGCTGCATATGCGGTTGGGAGAGTACAAAGCGAACTGGGCGGATGCGCCCGTCAAACGGCTGATTCGAGACTGTGGCCCCTACATCGACGATCTGTTCGCCCTGGCGCGCTGCGATATCGCCGCTTCCAATATCAGCGCGGGCGAGGTCGCGGATCTGCCGGGGCTGCGCGCGCGTATCGATGCGCTCAACGCCGTTTCCGATATCGTAAAGATCGAAAGCCCTTTAAACGGAAATGAGATCATGGCGGCGCTCGGAACCGGGCCAGGCGTGCATCTTCGGAACGCGAAAGACTTCCTCACCAACGCAGTCATCGAGGGGAGGCTTGCCGAAGGAGACAAAGAGGCCGCATGCCGGATGCTGGTGGCCTGGTGGCCGGGCCAATAAAGCATCCGGCATGCGGCTGCCCGCAATATCAGTGCAATGTCGAGGTGGCTTCGCTATCCGATTTATTGCGGGACAGCCAGCCCGCTTCACGCACATGCTCCTCCTGAACACGCCGCAACCTCGCCTCCATAATGCCTGGCCGCCCCAGATAACCGAGGAGCTTGCCCGGTGTGTCGCGGCTCACCACCAGCAGACGTCCCACTTCATTTCTCAGCATGCGGGTGACTGCGGCATGCAGCGCCTCATCCGGGTAGGCGACCACCGGACTGGAGTTTCCGGCTTCCAGTACGGTCGTTTGCGGATCGACATGCTGCTCCAGCGCACGCAGCACATCGCCCCGCGTGATGATGCCGACAAGGCGCTCCTCCGCATCGAGGATGGGCAGGGCGTGGTGACGACGGAGTCGAGGCTCACCCTGGGTGATCTGTGCGGCCAGGGCGCTGAGAAGCATGCTCGCCGGGACCGTGGGGACGTTGCGGTCCATCACCTCCTCCACATTCACCTGATGGAAGATATCCGTTTCATACTCGTTGTGTACGCGCAGGCCACGTCGAGCAAGCTTCTCCGTCATAATGGAGTTGCGCATGTAGACAAGCGCGATCCCCTGGGCGATGACGCTTACCAGCATGAGCGGCAGCACGGAGTTATAATCCCGCGTGATCTCGAACGCGAAGATGATGAGCGCGAACGTCGCGCGAGACGCCGCCCCGAAGACGGCGGACATGCCCACGAGGGCAAACGCGGCCGGCTCCAGATGCGCGCCGGGGAAGATGCGGTTGACGGCGATCGCGAAAATGGCCCCCAGTGCGGCGCTGGTCATAAACATCGGCGCGAGAAGGCCGCCGGAGGTCCCCGATCCCAGGGAGACAAAGAGCGCCAGAGACTTGAACACCAGCACCGCAATGAGAACGGTGAGCGACAGTCGGTTCGTCAAGATGTCGGAAATCGTATCGTAACCGACGCCAAGCACGCGAGGAACGAAGTAACCGATGATCCCAAGCCCGAGCGCTCCAATGGCCGGCCACCACATGGGGTCGATCGGCAGGCGTTCGAACTGGTCTTCGAACCAGTACAGCGCTTTGCTGAAGAGCGTTGCGGCGAAGCCGCAGACCACGCCGAACACGATATAGAACGGGAGACCG
>JBBRKX010000091.1:0-9747 GCA_038231675.1 Chthonomonadales bacterium
CAACAACCCGCTTGATTTTGAAAAAGAAATTGCTGAACTGGACACCCTGATCGCGGAGTTGAAGCAGTTCGCACGAGATCCCGAGGCAAGGACGGATGCGGCCTCGAAAGGCATCGATATCGAGGCTAAGATCGCGGAAGTGGAGACGGCGCGAGAGGAAAAACTACGGTTGATCTTCGGTAGCCTCACGCCCTGGAACAAGGTTCAGATGGCCCGGCATCGCGATCGGCCCTATACCCTCGACTACGTCCGCCTGATGTTCGACGATTTTATCGAGTTGCATGGGGATCGCACGAATGGGGACGATGGCGCGATCGTAGGGGGGCTGGCGACCTTTAATGGTCGCTCCGTCATGGTGGTCGGGCATCAAAAAGGGCGTGACTTAAAAGAGCGCCAGCACCGAAACTTCGGCAGCGCCCGCCCTTCGGGCTTCCGTAAAGCGCTGCGCCTGATGAAGATGGCCGAAAAATTCGGCAAACCTCTGCTCGTGTTCGTCGACACCCCTGCCGCGGAAGCGAATCTCATGGCGGAGGAAGAGGGGATCAGCGAGACCATCGCCATGTGCCTGCGGGAAATGGTCATGCTGCGTGTTCCCATCGTGGTCGCCATCATCGGCGAGGGCGGCAGCGGAGGCGCGCTTGGCATCGCTATCGGGGATCGCGTCCTCATGCTGGAGCATTCGGTCTACTCCGTTATCCCTCCGGAAGGCTGCGCCGCTATTCTCTGGAACGATCGGAACAGAGGGCCGGAAGCGGCGGAGGCATTGAAGCTTACGGCCCAACATGCCGTTGAATTCTGTCTTGTGGACGAAGTGCTGATGGAACCGCTGGGAGGCGCGCATCGTGAGCCGGTTCAGATGGCCGGAATCCTCAAGGAAGCCCTCGAAAAGCACCTGACGTCGCTGGAGAAGCTGTCGCCGGAACGGCTGGCCGAAGGAAGGTACGCGAAGTTCCGTAACATGGGCCAGTGGGAAGACAATCCGGTGGAGATCCATCTGGAGGAAAGCATTCCGGAAGCGGGCGCGCCCCTGTAGACATCGGTCGTCGTTCCCGCACAATGACAACGCCTTCGAAACCATTGCTTCCTCAAGGTTTCGAAGGCGTGGTTGCTTTGGCGGCGATCGGGTAGTGCGAAATAGAGTACTCTCCCAGTGATCCATCAAGTGAAATCAGGTCGATTGCCTGCAAAGCAGGATGAGGCACGCTCGGGCCGGGTGAAGGCGCACGCGTCGAAACCACGAGGGGATTGGTTGGAGGCAGCGCTTCCTTAATCCCCATACGATAGGTGAGCACGGCACAGGAGAAAGGCACGCCTTTCTCCTTTTCGAAGTAGCGTAGACCGGCCGCGCCCGTCGTTCCCGCGTTGCAGACGACGGTAGCAAGCATGCCCGTCCGTAATCCGCCGATCGCCGCCACTGGAGAAGGATTCCGATCGACATAAAAGCGGTGCTCGTGCCCGCAGAGGATCAACGGCACATGGCCAAGCACCGGCCGCGCTTCCTGAGGATCGTGGATCGCGACGATGTCGGGCGGCTCCTGGCGTGTATCGACCATTTTAAGCAGCGTTTCCCCGCCTGCCTGAAGCTCCGCCGCCGTAGTGTCTACGCTTCCCACCCCCGCCCGCGCGGAGGCGGGATTAGGCACGCCCAGCAGCGTCAACCCATGCGCCGAGGCAAGTTGGCCGTCGAGCACGGTTACGTTGGGCTCTCGCCCAAGCGCTTCGGCGACCGCTCTGGAATCGTGATTGCCGAGCACAAAGAAATAAGGAATATGCAGGCGACCGATTGCCTGCACGATGGCGGTTTCGGGCGGAGAGCCGAAGTCGGTCAGGTCTCCCGTGTCCACGATCAAAGCGACATGGAACTGATCCGCGACATCCCTTAGGAAACCGAGCCCGGCGGGATTGTTGTGGATGTCCGAAATGTGAAGAACCCGAAAAGTGTCCGCCGCATCCGACGGGCTGAGACGGTCCGAAACGGTCGCGATGCGGCCGTAGAGCACGTTCAGGTTTTCCGCAACTGTCTTGAGCTTTTGGGACAGCGCCACGTACTTGTCAAACGCCTCCCTGCCGAACTGGATGACCCAGGGCGCCTGACGCAGGGTGCCGCTGTAGGTGGGCGTTTCAAACGCTCGCTGGTTGAAAGTTCGATACGCGGCCCCCAGGAGCCCGGCCATCAAGGTCGCGCCGAGGACGCCTCCCAGGGCAAACTGGCGAAAGCGTCGACAGCGCAATAGGATGGGGCCGGCGAGCCCGCCGAGGGCCGCCATGGCGATCTGTCGCACCACGAAATTATGCGCATCCGCACGGGCCGCGCGTTCGAAGTCGCGCGCCAGGTCATCCGGGCGAATGCCGTTTGTCAGGAGCTTCCGGATCTCCTCGATGCGGATCTCTTGCAGACTTGCGATGAGTGTAAACGGCGCCCGGTGCGTGGGCGCTTCCACTTCGCCCAGAGGGGTGAGCACCAGGCGCGTCCGCCCGACAAAGGAGGGCATAAGTCGCAAGCTCATGGCAAAGCCGTGCCAGCGGTAAACAGACTGGCCCAGGACATACGTGTTTGCCATCGCGCCGGTAACGGTCAGAATGAGAAACAGAAGGGCAAACGCGGCCTTTCTCCACCAGGGCAGAGCCTTTTTCGTTACGGTTATATTCTCCAGGATATGTGGCGGCGAGGATGTCAATCTGCCATCGCCCCTTTCAAACCTCCGCGCCCGCGACTCGCCGCAGATAAGCGATGAGGAGACGCACAAGCTCGGCCGGTGCGTCCCGGTGCATGATCTCATACCCGTGCGAGTTTTCCGTCGGAATGCCAAGCGTCACGGGCCTCGCGGTAAAGCCGCGAGACGCCGAACAGCTTGCGTCGCTTCCCCCGCGAGAAAGATATTGCCAGTGAGGCTCCATGCCGAGGTCGGCCGCGCAATCCGTAAGGAGATCGCCGTCGATGGGCTCCATGGCCGCATAGCCGTCGCGCACCCAGATGGTGGGCTGGGAATCGATCGGAAAATCGGCGTCGGGAGTCTTGGGACCGATCTCAAGCGCGACGCAGATCTCCGCCGGCTGCGTCCGCAGCAGGTACTGCGCGCCCTCGCCGCCGACCTCCTCCGAGGTGGTCGCGGCGAAGAGTAGGTTCGCGGTCCGATCCCATCCGCTTTCCTGAATGGCTTCGAGGGCAAGCAGCCAGACCGCCAGGTCCGCGCGATCGTCCAGGAAATAGGAGGCGACATACTCGCCGAATTCGGTGACCTGCCGGCGCTTGCGGTCCAGGACCACGCGCACGCCCGGCCGCACGCCGACCTGGCGCAACTGTTTATTGTCCAGACCCGTGAAGACGTACGTTTTCTCCCAATCCAACGGGTTTTTGCGCGCGAATTCCGCCACGCTCGCTTCGTTGTTCGTATGGATGCTTCCGTACGAAAGGATCCCCTGCACGATGCCATCGCGGGTAAGAAGCTCCACCGGGCCTTCGCCCCACTTCCACGTAAACAATCCGCCCATCGGCGCGACCCGGATCTTTCCGCCTTCCTCGATTCGAGTCACCATCAACGCGATCTCGTCGAGATGCGCCGTAACGACGACGGTCGGCGGATCGATGACGCCGGGGGGCGCCGGAAGCCGCGTTAAGAGATTGCCTTTCGCGTCCACTTCCGATGTGTAGCCCAGGCCGCGCAGCCGTTCGGCAAGCCATTCGCGAACCGCTTTTTCTTCTCCCGGCGGACCGGGCAACGCGACAAGCGTTCGGATGAGTGCGATGGAATCGGTCATGGAGTTGCTTTCTAAAAGAAGTGCGTCCGTGCCCTGGTCTTCCTCATGGCAGGCGGCCCGGCGAGGATCGGATCAAACCAGGTCTTCCATGGTTTCCCTGGGAACGAAGACCTCGGTCTCCTGGGCATCGTCCGGACGAGGGTGAAGAGAACGCACGCGATAGACCATATACCCGAATTCGACCATTGCGGCAAGGAAAAAGGCCGTGGTCGATACGAGAATTCCCGGCATACGCAGCATCACCCCGATTACGAGCAGCGTTACGTGGGTTGAGAGGTTGATGCCCAGGCCCAGAAAGACGACCTCCGGCTTGCCCTGCGCCACAAGATAACCCCGCGCCCACGAACCCAGGGAAGTGATCAATGGCATCAGCAGCCCTATGGTCACGCCCTGGCGCACCAGGTGCTGCAGGGCAAGCGGGAGATGCAGCAGCTTCCCGAGATAGATCCCAAGCAGCGGCGAAAAGACGAAGATCGCGGTCGCGCAGGAGGTGACGATGCCGACGAGCCAGGAAAGTCGCAGGAGAGCGGACCGCGCCGCGGCGTTCCCCGCATGCGCGACGGTGATCTCCTGGAGCGCCAATCCCCATCCACGCATCACCAGGAGGATCATAAAGACAACCGGGCCTGCGGCGAGGGTCGCTTTCGGCGCATCGAGGCGTGCAAGGGCGGCTTCGGTCATCGGCATCGCAAGCAGGGCCAGCACGGTGGTTGCCGCGAGCGGAGCATGGAAACGCAGGATCTGGCGCTGGGATAGGGGCGTGTCATTAGGAGTAGGGCGCATGAAGATGTCGCGACGGACGATCGGCAGCGCAAAGAACGTCGTCGCGATGGCCTCGGCTACAACGGCCACCATGAGGATGCAGGCCCCTACCTGCGCGCCCGGCAGATGGCCCCAGCGCACGAGAACAAATGCGGTTGTTATGGATGCGACGAGGCGTAAAAGGGTGCCCGCCGATACCTTACGCGTTTCGCCATACTGAATCAATATCCCCTGATAAAAACGCCTCCACGCGATCGCGGCGCTCCAGAACAACATGAGTCGAATGGTCGATCTGGCTGCCGCGGCGATCGGCGGCGGCACATGCATGATTCGGCTGGTAATCACGTCGAAAAGGGGAGTGTAGGAGACAAACCCGCTGAGAACGGTGCAGAAAACGGCCAGCGTCAGCATGAAACGGCGGAGGGCGCGATAAGAGTTCGGTCCGCGCACCAGTGCTATGGCGGTCGCCAGAAGCATAATGACCGGGCTCTCGATCAGCAACGAGAGCGACATGTTGAGGCCGAACGCGGCCAGGTTCAGCGGGGTATTCCCGAGCCGCCCAATGGCCGTCTGTATCGCGGGGCCTTCCAGCATCATCAATTCGAAGCTTATGGCAAGTGGCAGCCATAGCCCGAACATGGTCTTCAGTCGCATACGCTCCCTTGCTCCAAACGCGGCCGTTCACCACGCAATCTTATATTGCCAGCGCCATCACCGGCGGGCCACCCGCTATCCCTTGCGGGAAGCTGCTGCGCGTTCGGATCGTATAGCCTCGAATCGTCGCGGTAGCACGCTATTCTACGCCCGGCAGCCCGCGAGAGTCAGCGGGAACAGCATTCTGAAAGAGGGTGGAAAACTATTGCCGATGTACCGCCTTTTATGCATTCCAAGTGTAACGAACGCCCACAATGCCACGTCAAAAGATTACCGGCGCTTGAACAGCTATATTGTCTGGCACACAATATCCACGGAATTGAAAAATGAAGGCTGCTTAACCATAAGTCGATGGTTGAAGCCTTGACATAAGTTCTTGATATATGTTACAGTGAACTGTAAAGGCTTATTGCTATAAGCCTGACAAAGCACTCGTCCTACTTATTTCGAAGGAAAGTTGTATGAAATGCAAAGGGTTTACGCTCATTGAATTGCTTGTAGTCATTGCTATTATCGCGATTCTCGCTGCAATTCTCTTCCCTGTCTTCGCAAAGGCGCGTGAAAAAGCGCGCCAGTCATCCTGTCTCAGCAATGAAAAGCAGATTCTTCTTGCACAGGTCCAGTATACCCAGGACTATGACGAGAAATTCCCTCCAGGGCATAATGATCATTTCCCTAACGGCCAGGGGATGGCGTGGTGTCAGATATTGCAGCCGTATGTGAAAAGCACCCAGGTCTTTAGGTGCCCGGACGATTCCGATACTTCTTGGCCATGGATTCAAACTCCACCGCCTGGGGTTGCGGCGCCATTCCACACAAGTTATGGCGGCAATTGGCAAATAAATCTCGATTGCAACAACGGCGGTGGGATCAATCTGGCGGGGCTCAGCTCCCCCGCGACTACGGTCTATATTGCCGACACAGGCTATACCGCCCTGGTCAAAGATCCCTGGATCGATTACACGCATGTAAAGGCTGCGCCCTGGATCTTACAAGATCCTACCTCGACCGGCTGTGCGGGCTGTGCCACAAATGCAGGAGATCCCAATTGGGGTACCCCAAATCCACGCCATACCAATCTAGCGGACGTCGGTTTCTCCGATGGGCATGTGAAGGCAATGCGGCCGGAATCATGGTACTTTGGGAATACTCCCTGGCTCGACCCCAATCGGGGTGGCTAATCCAGCACAGGCTTTTTTGACCGTGCCGATGTGCAACAGGCGGGCGAAGCGTACAGCCGAGCCCGCCTGACGCGATTGTGCCCTACGTATTGTCTTTTGCTCTGCTATGCACTTACAACGACCTTCTCGACCTCATAACTCAACAGCTTCGGATGTTGTTGCTGCCGGGGAAGTAAATTCGACTTCCCCGGCTTCCTCTCTCGCTCCCGCCCGTCGTATCGTCGCCTTGATCCTCACTGTGGTGTTGCTCCTTGGAGCGCTCTGGATGCGCTTTCGCGGGCCCTCTTCCGTCCCTTCTATTCCCTATGATCTGAATACCCTTGCGCAGCGCGTTCGTGAACAGCCTGCGGACTTTGCGGCGCGGATGGACCTCGCATCCGCACTGGAAAAGACGGGACGCCTCGAGGAAGCGAACCAGGAATATTTGGCGGCCAACCGGCTGGATCCACGTAGTCCTCGGCCCTATATCGGTCTGGGCAGCCTCGCCATGTTGGAACATCATCCAGAAGAGGCGCTGAAGTGGCTGGATCAAGCGCTGAAGCGAGATCCCAACGATGCGGACGTATGGAAAGCAGTGGCGCAAATCCAGGACGGCCGGAAGGCGACGCAAGAGGCTATCACGGCGTATGAACACGTCGTGCACCTGCGGCCACAAGAGGCTGAGGCATGGCGGCAGCTTGGAGCGCTGTATGGAGCGGCAAATGAGCCGGCCCGTGCGCGCGAGGCCCTCGTGCGCGCCACCACGCTCAACCCAGGCGATGGGCGAGCCCAACGCGACCTGGGCAAAGTAGACCAGACTCTGGGACGACTGGAAGAAGCCAGGCAGGCGTTCGAGCAGGCGATCGGCGTGGATGCGAAAGACGCGGAAAGCATGGCGATCCTGGCCCGTATCCGGATGCAACTGGATCCTTCACCAGAGGGATTAACGCGCTCTGAAACGCTCGCCCGCAACTCTATCGCGCTCCATCCGTTCGCTACGGCGCACCTGACACTCGGGCAGATCGCCCTGGTGCGCCGCAATTATGCCCACGCTGTCGAAGAGTTCAACGCCGCGCTCTTGCTGAACCCCGGTCTGCTTCCCGCCCGCGCGTATCTCTCTCAAGCGTATGCGGGTGCGGGCAAGGCGGAAATGGCCCGTTCGGCGGAAGCGGCGTATCTGGCGGCGCGGGCACGGCAATCCGGTGATTCCGGCGGAGCAGCATTGCAACGATGATGTCTCTCTCCACGATCCGGATCCACGGCCTTTTTTGCCTGCTTGCCTGCGCGCTATTTTTTCCCGGCTGCACATCTAATCGCACGTCTTCGCGTGTCCGACCGACGCAGGCTCTCCCTGGCGCCGTTCTGTTCCGGGACGCCGCTGCGTCGTCCGGATTGAACTTTCAATGGGGACATTCCAGTCTATCCCACCTGAACATCCTGGACACCATCGGACATGGCTGCGCCTTCCTGGATTACGACGGCGATGGGAAACTGGATGTCCTGCTGGTAGGAAACGCGCGGTTACGGCTGTATCGCAACCGCGGCGGGGGGGCGTTCGAAGACGTTACCGAGCGTGCCTTCCCCCATGCGCCCTCTCTCCCCACTTTGCTCGGGTGCGCCGTGGCCGATTACGATGGAGACGGGCGTCCCGACATTTTTGTGACGGGTCATGGGCGTACGATCCTCTATCATAACGAAGGCAACGGCACATTTCGCGATGCGACGCCCGGCTCCGGATTACAAGCGCGTGGACCCTATGACTGGACAACGAGCGCCGCGTGGGCCGATGTGGATGGAGACGGCCGCCTGGACCTTTATGTGTGCCGGTACGTAACCTTTACGCCGCATAGTAAGCAACTGTGCGCGTTTCCCTCGCTGGATGGCTCCCCGATCGACATGGCCTGTGGCCCCACTACGTACCCCGCTCAGCAGGGATCGCTGTATCATAACGAAGGCAACGGCCACTTCCGCGACATCACGCGCCAGGCCGGACTGGGGAATGCGCAGGGGAATGCATTGGGCTGTATGTTCTGCGATTACAACGGGGATGGGAAGCCGGACCTGTATATCGCCAACGATCAGCGACGCGGAGATCTCTATGTCAATCTGGGCGGCCGGTTCCGAAACGTGGGAATCGAGGCGGGGGTCGCAACGGGAGCGGACGGGTCCGTCCTTTCCGGGATGGGAATGGATTGGGGCGATTATGATAACGACGGGCGCTTCGACTTGCTGCTCGCGAACTTCGCCGCCCAGCCCAAAGCCCTCTTTCATAACGAAGACCACGGGCTCTTTACCGACTCCAGCTACCTGAGTGGATTTGGAGCCGCTTCTCTGCTGTCGCTCTCCTTCGGCGCCGCTTTTGTGGATACCACCAACAATGGCAGACTCGATATCGTGCTCACGAACGGGCATGTCCGCAGCGAGGTGGAGAAAACCGATCGGACCGAATCCTATGCACAGAGCGCGCAGCTTTTCCGCAACCTGGGAAACGGGCATTTCTCTGTTGCCGATGCCGGCATCGATTTTGCAAGACGCATTGTGGGAAGAGGAATCGCGATCGGGGACTATGATGGCGATGGCCGGCAGGACCTCTTGATCGTAAACGACGAAGGCGCGCCGCTCCTGCTGCACAACGAATCGCCCGCCGGGAACCACTGGCTGTCGCTGCGATGTGTCCAGGGGGCGCACCACGCCGACGCGGTTGGAGCGCGGGTCCGTATCACGGTCGCCGGTCACACACAGGTGGCCGAAGAGCGCGCTGGAGGCAGTTATCTTTCCACCAATGCGCCCGGCGTTCATTTTGGATTGGGCAAGGCATCCCGCGTGGACATGCTGGAGGTGCGCTGGCCCAACGGACGACGAAGCGTGTATCGTTCTCTTCCAGCCGACCAACCCTTCTCCGTATCGCCGGATGCATTGCACCCCGTGCTGCTTCGATGACCGCGTGACGGCTTCAGCTTCGAAAGCCCTGTCGTCGATGAAAAATCTTGTCTGGGAAGAGGGGCATTCAGTTTTCGGGTTTACACCCGTATGGCGCAATAAACTGTGCCTTTATCGCCACAACGTTCCCGCCGCAATGAATTGCGCGGTTTCCGCAGAAATGGTTTCCGCCGTTTCCAACGTCATCGGTTGTCGCCATATCCGCCGCAATGAATTGTGTCGTTTCCGCCGTAACGGGTTATCGCCATGGTGACCATTATCGGTTATCGCCGTGTCGGTCGTGATGGATTGCGCCGTGTCGGTCGCAATAAATTGCGCCATGTCCGCCGCAATAAATTGCGCCATGTCCGCCGCAATAAATTGCGCCATGTCCGCCGCAATAAATTGCGCCATGTCCGCCGCAATGAATTGTGCCATGTCCGCCGCAATGAATTGTGCCATGTCCGCCGCAATGAATTGTGCCATGTCCGCC
>JBBRKX010000092.1:0-9716 GCA_038231675.1 Chthonomonadales bacterium
ATGTTACCTCCGCATGGAAGAAATATTCAGTCACACTGACAACAGGGAGCGTGGCATCCTCCATATCCAACCGGTTTGTTATCACCGCCGACAAGCCAGGAACGGTGTGGTTCAATCTCGTCTCGCTCTTTCCTCCAACGTATCACGGGCGTAAAAACGGAAACCGCATCGATCTAATGCAAAAGTTGGCTGATATGAAGCCCGCATTCCTCAGGCTGCCCGGAGGCAACTACCTGGAAGGCAATACGATCGCGGAGCGATTCGAATGGAAGGATACGATTGGCGATCTGACCCATCGTCCGGGGCATCAAGGGCCATGGGGTTACCGGTCGAGCGACGGACTCGGACTGCTCGAGTTCTTGAATTGGTGTGAGGACCTTCATATGCGGCCACTGCTGGCGGTCTTTGCCGGATATGCCCTTGGAGGCGAGCATATCGCCGCCGGGCCAGGGCTAACGCCTTTTGTGCAGGGCGCACTCGATGAGATCGAATATGCAACGGGCAGTCGCTCGACGAAATGGGGCGCAAGGCGGGCGGCCGATGGTCACGCGCGGCCATTTAAGATCGACTACGTGGAAATAGGCAATGAAGACGGGTTCGATCGATCCGGCAGTTACGACGGTCGGTATACGCAATTTCACGACGCCATCAAGGCGAAATACCCCCACCTTCAATTGATCGCCACGGCCCCTGTAAAGACGCGCACGCCGGATGTCATGGACGACCATTACTACCGTTCCGCTGCGGATATGGAGCGAGACGCGCATCATTACGACCATACCAGCCGGCAGGGTCCAAAGATTTTCGTCGGTGAATGGGCCTCCACGGAGGGTAACCCGACGCCGACCATGAACGCGGCGCTGGGCGATGCGGCGTGGCTCACCGGAATGGAGCGCAACTCCGATCTCGTCGTCATATCCGCATATGCTCCCCTGTTGGTGAACGTCAATAAGGGCGCACAACAGTGGGGAACCAACCTCATCGGCTACGATGCGTTGTCGAGCTTCGGTTCGCCGTCCTTTTATGTCCAGAAGATGTTCAATAACAATCGTGGCGACATCGTCCTTCCTGTCGACATCACCGCCCAGCAGGTAGCCGCAGCGCCTGTGGTCCATCCGCATGGCGCGGTAGGCGTGGGGACCTGGATTACGCAGGCGGAATACAAGGATATTCAGGTGACTCATGGCGATCAGGTCCTTTACCGTAAGGATTTCTCGACAGGTGACTCCGACTGGAATAAAAGCGCCGGAGAATGGAAAACACAGGACGGTGCGCTCCAGCAGACGAGCAATCAGGAAAACACCCGAGCGATCACGGGAGATCCCAAGTGGACGGATTATACCTATAGCCTCAAAGCAAGGAAAATCGGCGGCGACGAAGGATTCTTGATCTTGTTTCACGTCCAGGATGAAAACAACTACATCTGGTGGAACATTGGCGGCTGGCGCAATACGCGTTCTGCCTTGGAAGGCGCGCATTTCGGAGCGAAAAAGGAACTGGGGCAGGCAACGTCAACGACCGTTGAAACTGGCCGCTGGTACGACGTACGTGTGGAAGTCAGGGGCACTTCCATTCGCTGTTATTTGGATAACACACTCATCACGGAGACGACGGACTCCCCAGGTGATCCTCCCATGCCACTGTATGCCACCGCCAGTCGGGTGGCGGCGAACGGAGATGTTATCTTGAAGGTAATCAACGTTGGACCCAGAGCGCAAACCCTCGATGTGCATCTACAGGGTGCGCGTGAGGTGGAGAGCATGGCTTCGGGCCAGGTTCTGGCAGGCGATCCACAAGACATGAACTCGATTGCAACGCCGGATAAAATCATTCCCCTGCCCCTTATGATCACAAATGCCGGGAAGACTTTCACGCACGCGTTTCCGGCGCACTCGGTAAGTGTGTTTCGCCTGAAGGTAAGGTAGTCGCCCACAGGAGAAATGCAATACGTCTGCGGCGTCGGCGCTGAGATTTCCTCTGCCGGGAAGTAAAAACGGATGCCGACGTCGAAGCATTAGATATATTTCAGAATTGGAGGCGGTCTCGCCTCCAATTCGCTTATTCGGCGCGCATAACAGCGCGGAGCGGGAGAAAAAAGATGAATCCAGAGTCGGACAACATATCACGGCGTCAACTTCTTGGTCGGGCCGGAATGGTCGGAGCGGGGATTGCTGCGGGAATTCTACCGGTGCATGCGGAGCCGACGCGCTCTCACCGGCGCGTGGGAGCGAACGATAAACTCACGATTGGTCTCATCGGGTGCGGCGGCATGGGCGCAGTGGACATGCGCAACCTGATGGAGAAGCCGGAAGTGCAGGTCGCCGCCCTCTGTGACGTCGATACCAGCCGGATGCCGAATGATATCAAAGCGGTTACAGCTAAGTACGGCAAGACCCCCGATCTCTATGGCGACTACCGTAAGATGCTCGAACGGAAGGATATTGATGCGGTCATCATCGGAAGTCCGGATCACTGGCATGCTCTCATGCTGATCCATGCCGTGGAGGCGGGAAAAGACGCATACTGCGAAAAACCGATTTCGCATGACATTACGGAAGCCCGCGCGATGGATGCGGCCGTGAAGCATTTTGGTAAGATAGTGCAGGTGGGAACCTGGCAGCGGAGCACCAGTGAATTTACCAGTGCGATCAACTATGTGCGCTCCGGTAAATTGGGTAAGATCGTGAGAGTTCGCGCGTGGAAAGTCGAGGAGCGCGGCGCCGGACGAGCCACAACGAACGAACCGCCGGCCAGCCTGGATTTCAATATGTGGACGGGCCCCGCCGCGGCATTCCCCTACGCCTCGAACCGTGTCCACAACAACTGGCGCTGGTTCTATAACACCGGCACCGGCAAGACCGGTGATTGGGGCGTGCATATGATCGATATCGGCTTGCTCGGCATGAGCACGGATACGGACCTGGTGATGCCGACGGAAGTATCGGCATACGGCGGGAAATGGTCATTTGTGAACGACGACCGGGAAGCTCCGGATACAGTCAATGCGGTAATGCGTTTCAAGGATCCGGACTTTCTGCTCACTTGGGAAACCGGGAAAGATCAGCCCGACCACCCGGACCATGGGACCGAATTCGTCAGTGCGGATGGAAGAACGGTGCGGGTCTGGCGTGGAGGATGGCAAATTACCGATCCGAAAGGTGAATTGATACCGAAGGAACATAGCCCGGCCACCAATGACCATTGGCAGAACTGGGTGGATTGCATTAAAACGCGGTCACAGCCCCGATCGAACCTTGCGTCGATGGCGCAGACGACGATCGCATGCCACCTGATCAACATCGCTTATCTTGCCGGCGAGTCCGTTGCATGGAGCAAGGCTAAAATGGACATCGTCGGGAGACCGGGTAAGAACACGATATATTACGCTCGCGAGTACCGTAAGCCCTGGAAGCTACCGATTTACAAAGCGTGAAATGGCTTCCAACCCCTGAAGCGAGTAGACGCCACTCCAATAGTTAAGTCAGTACATACTCCGCCTTCCGTCCTGTGCTTTTAAACAGGGCGGATAGCGGTTTCCATTTTGCTTGTCGCATTGGAACCCCGTTCGGCATTGTCCGCAACAAGAGCTTTTAGTCTTGTACGCACGGTAACTTCAGACAGACTATCGATGTGCCCCATGGCGACGAGGCGCTCAGCAAGCACTTTCGGCGTCCACCGTTCATGTCCCTCGGGCGGTATCGTGCGGGCGAGGGCAATCAGCCGTTTTTCGATTTCGAGGGTAACTTTGGTGGGCCGGCCGGATCGTGGCCGATCGTAGAGCGCCGGCTCCAGCCCGCTTTGCGCGAAGCGTCGCCGAATTGCAGAGATCAGGTTTCGGCTACAGAGAAGCGTTTCGGCGATTTCAATATCCGTACGGCAGGCCGGAAGGCCACTATCGATGAGCAGGATAATGCGAGCGCGAGTTTGTGTTCGTGCCGGGGCATTTCCAAAGCGAACCAATCGCTTAAGACTGTCGCGTTCTTCCTCCGTAAGTAGGATCTTAATGTGTTTCCCCATCGCCATACTGCTTTCTTTTGTGCTTTTAAAGTCAGGAAACTTTCTCGCGTGATATTGCTGCCTGATCCGTCTCATCAGGAAATCCATAAAGTTCATGGATCTGACAGAATTCCTCGATCAAGGCAAGGATGCGCCCTATCCGTGGACCGCGTACCCTGTAAATTCGACTTGCTCCCCGGTGCTCCACCACAAGTACTCCCGCTCTCGTGAGTGAAGCCAGATGCTGCGAAGTGGCAGACTGACCGAGTGAGAGGGCAGAGCTGATCTCTCCGACACTCATCTCCGTCGTACACAGGAGCTCCACGATACGCAGGCGCGAGGGATTGGATAACGCAGCAAAGAGCTGGCTTGCACGCTGACGTGTATGTTCATTCATAAAATCACCTTTGATGGAATAAACATTAGAAAATTATAATACCATCATATAAGGATATATGAAAATGTCGCGATCTTGTTGACAAATATATTTCCATGAATTATAATACGGCAAGCTGAAATTTCATACGGTTGCATGATATTTTGAATCGGTCTAAACCGATTGGGAGTGCGCGACATGGGCGGGAAACCGTGACAGCAGAAGAACCAGCGGACGACCTGCGACCGTATTGGACCGCGGCGAAGCGCGTGGAGCAGGATCTGCGTAAGCGCGTCGCATCCGGCGCGTGGGGCGCCGGGGCTATCCTGCCCGGCAGGCGACAGATGGCCGCCGAGTACGGTATCGATGTCAATACGCTTCAGCGGGCCATGAAACCGCTTATCGCGGAAAAGCTGCTTCGCGTGGACATCGGACGAGGCACATTTATCGACGCTAAACCCCACCATGAAAGCCGTATCGAGTCATCGAAGGCGTGGAAGGGCAAAACATCGACCGGCAGGCCCGTGACATTAGGTATTCTCTCAGGCCAAACACTCGATGCAATGGATATCAAGCACGACACGGATGTCTGGGATTATATTATCGTGCATGGGATCGAAAGCGAATTCTCCGCTCACGTCGATATGCACTCGCGGTACTGTAGCCTTTTATCCACCGGACAGGCCTCCATTTCCATAGATAATGGGATTTCCTCACTGCTGGAAGCCGGCGCAGACGTGCTTGCCGTTATCCTACCTCAGGAGCCGATCGATACGGAAGCGGTCGTCGATGCGCTCAGAAATTCGGGGGTTCCGTCGGTCCTTCTCTCCTTCCATGCGCTTTCCCTTCCGATCTCACAGGTGTCTTACGACAGTCGATTTGCCGGACATCAGGCCGCACAGCACTTATTGCGTCAGGGATACCGTGACCTGTTGTTCTTTTCCCCTTTCCGTGCCGCCTGGGTTCTCGACCGCATCGCGGGCGCAGGTGACGCAGTGCATCTAGAAGGCATGACGGCAGATAGCTTGTCTATCTCAACACGTGATGAAACGCTCGACCCTGCTCGATGCGATCAGGAGACGGTTGCGTTGAAAGCAGCGGCGCATTGGATGCATGATCTTCCCGTAGCGGCTGGCTTGGGGCGAATGGGAGTCATTGCTGCCAACGATTATGTCGCTGCGGGTTTTATGCGTGCGGCGTCCGGGCATGGTTGGGAGGCGGGCATAGATTACGGAATTGTGGGGTTTGACGATCGACCCTGGGCTCGCGCCCTGGGCCTGACAAGCCTGCATCCGCCGATCGAAGGGATGGGACGTGAGGCGGCTCGCTTACTGATGAACGCATTGGCGGGAGAGCCGATGCCAATGCAGGTATGTCTCCGCTCACATTTGATTCCCCGAAAATCGTCTCGCCCGGTTGCATTGTCCAAAAAGAGATAAATACGCAAAGATGTCGAAAGAGGAGTCCGCAGTGCCGCAAGTGATCAGAGTCTTTTTTATAGTGGCCTTTGTCGTCCTGAGACAGATGACATGTCTCGCGAGTTTGTCTGGATTCGCGGATTTCGATCATAAGGCACGCGCAGGCAAGCAGATGAATGTGGTCTTCTTCGGCGCGTCTCTGACCTGGGGCGCAAACGCCTCCGATCCGCAATTAACTTCCTATCGTGCCGTGATGGCACGGCGGTTTGAAGCGGCCTATCCCAAAGCACATTTTCACTTTTGGGACGCCGCCATTGGAGGAACTGGATCGCAACTGGGAGTGTTTCGTCTGGATCGTGATGTTCTGCGGAGAAAGCCTGACCTCGTGTTCCTTGACTTTTCCGCAAACGACGATATTTATTCGGCCGACGCCGAAACACTGGCCTCTTACGAATCACTCGTGCGGAGGATCATTTTGGAGGGGCACGCTCCGGTCGTTCAGGTGATTTTCCCCTTCCAATGGAACCTCAAGGCGAAGGACATGGTTGCTATGAAACGCCGCACCGCGCATCTTGCGGTTGCGTCGGCATATCATACCGGAGTAGGGGACGCCATTGCACTCGCGATGAAGCGTGTCGAAAGCGGGGAGGCGACTCTGGAAACGATTTGGCCGTTTGACGGCGTACATCCCGGAAATGCTGGCTACGCCATTTTTGCCGACGCGGCCTGGCAGGGCTTCAAGGAGGGGGTGAAGCGAAAACTGGTGTGCTCTCCTCCCGATAAAATGCTTTATGCGGACACCTATATGAGCAACACCCGTGTCCGTATTTCTACGCTTAAGCCGCTCCCGGCGGGGTGGAAGGTGGGATCCCCCAACCTTACCTCGGCCTACTATGATATGTTGATGTCCCGGTGGCTGGATGATGAAGTCATAGGTACGACCACGCCCGCCATATCGAATACGGGCGATACCCCCTCCCCGGGTGCAGTGGGGGGCGCTCCATTACGAGTGAAGTTTCACGGGACTATGGTCATGCTGTACGGAGAGTCGACGCCCAGGTCATGCAAGTATCGTGTTTTAATCGATGGCGTGCTGGTCACGCGCACCGTGGCCAATCAAAAGGAACCGCTCGTGGAGTTCGATGCGGGCGTATTGGGGCGAGCCGCGAACGGCAACGCGCACCATGTGCAAGTTTTGGCGCAGGGCCTGGACCCCGTCGTCGAGCACACGCTTGAGATCGTGCCGGTCTTTGCAGGCGCCGACCAGGAATTGCGCCTCGAAAGCATCTGCGTCGCGGGTGGCAAAGCCGCCGTGATGCACGCGCAATAACTTTCATTGTGGCATTTGTCGTTAGCGGGGAAACAACCAATTATGAAAAAAGCAATCTTGTTTTTTGCCATCCTGACAGGTTTCGCCGCCTGTTATTCGGCGCGGGCGACACAAACCGAGAATCTTGGGATACGTATTTTGCCGGCCCCCGGGAAAGTCGTAATCGACGGAAAGTCGGATGATTGGGACCTTTCCGGCGGAATCTTCACCTCGGACAATGTGGAAACTCAGCGGGACAAATTCGCCGTCTGGTTCTTCGCAATGCACGACGCGAAAAATCTTTACGTTCTGGCCCATTTCATCGATGAGACGCCGCTTAATAATCCAGGACAAACGATCGGCGACTACGGCTTTGCCGGCGACTGTCTCCAGTTCCGGCTTATCACGCATGCCGATCAGCCGAGCGAACGTACAAGCCACTGGACCTGCTGGCGAGGACGAGATCAAAGTGACCTCATGGACGTCGCATATGGGAGGCAGTTCGATAAAGGGGGGATCAAAGACGCGAAAACGCGTGGAGCGCAGCAAGCGTTTCAAATTGACGCGGATAAGAAGGGCTACACGCAGGAGCTGGCAATCCCCTGGAGCCTGTTGACCGCGGATGGGCAGCCGCTTCAGGTGGATGATCCCATCCGACTTACCATAGAGCCGAACTTTACGGTGGGCATCAACGGGCGACTGACCCTGAAGGATATCTTCAAACCCGGCGAAACGCCCGACCGAGTCTTTACGTTTATGTCCAGCAATAAATGGGGACCCGCAACTTTATTGGCGAAAGGACATGTCGCGCCGCAACCGGTGCGTCTGTCCGACACGCGCGAATTCCCGGTGAGTTTGGAAAAGGGAGCGCTCAATGCCAATTGGACCGGTCTGATCAAAAGCAGAGAACTTCCTGGCTTCAAGCCAGTGGAGTTCACAATGCCGACGGATGGCTATGTTTCGCTCAATATCCGAAATGCCGAGGGAAATCCCGTGCGGCAACTGCTGAACTCGGCGTTCTTCACGAAAGGTGTACACCGGGTGAAGTGGGATGGCTTGACCACGCCGCTCTGGAATAAACCCGGCGATCCCGTGCCGGCGGGAGTGTATTCGTGGAACGCGATTTACAATACCGGGATTGGTCTGAAACTTAGGGGATGGGCGGACAACGCAGGCAGCGCTCCCTGGGACACAGGTCCTACAACGAATTGGGGCGGAGATGAAGGGCCTCCGACGGCGGCGGCCGCAGATGACGAACGGGTTTACCTTGGGTGGGGCGGCGCGGAGGCGGGGCGGGCTCTGGTCGCCTGCGATCCGAAGGGCAAAGTCCTGTGGAAGAACAACCGGCAGGGTATGGCGGGCGCCCAATTCCTTGCCGTAGACAAGGGCTCGGTCTATGCCGTCAATTGGGGACCCAACAACTCAAACTACCTGTATCGTCTGGAAGCGAAAACCGGCATGTATATTCCATTTGGCGCGAGCCAGAGCCCGGATCTCTTTCCGCACGATCTATGGCCGGATCCCAAAGGCAAATCCGATTACATGGATGGCATGGAGGTCTTGAACGATAAGATCTATATGAGCTTCGCAAAGGAGAACGCCATTCTAATCATGGATGCACGCACCGGAAAGTGGATAAAAACGCTTACCGTATCGGCTCCATATCATCTCAAAGCCGCCAGCGATACCCGCCTATATGTCGTCTCCGACCATAATACCGTTCTTGCCATCAACCCGAATACTGGGGAATCCCGTGTATTCCTGAGCAATCTCCACAACGCGTTCGGCCTTACAACGGATAAAGCCGGAAAGGTCTATGTCGGGCTACGTGAGCCGGACAACCAGGTGCGCGTTTACAGCCCGGATGGGAAATTGATCCGTTCGATTGGTCGGCGGGGCGGCCGCGCCCTGGAAGGCAATTGGACTCCGAATGGAATGGTCTCTGCAAGCGGCCTCGCGATCGACGCGGAAGGCAAGCTGTGGGTAGCGGAGGAAGACAACTCTCCGCGCCGCGTCAGCGCCTGGAACGTGGGAAGTGGCACGTTGGTGAACGAATGGTTCGGCCCATCGGACTATGGCGCGTTAGGCGGAGCCATCGACCCTCTCGATCCGAATGTCATGGTTGGCCAGGGCTGTGAATGGCGTATGGACCCGAAGACAGGTAAAGCGGCGATCGTGAGCGTGATTACGCGCGATGGAATGTCGAACTCGAGATTTTGCGCCGGCCCGAACGGTAAGCTCTATCTGTTTGTCGCCTCTAAGTGGGCCTTTGAAGTTGGGCCCGTCAGCATTTACGAGCGCGTAGGAGAGGGCGCGTACAAACTACGTGGTCAGTTCACGTACTCCGGAAAGGATAAAGAAGCGACGACACGTTACTGGGCGGACGAGAACGGAGACGGAAAGGAGCAGCCGAGCGAGGTCACCACGGCTCCCGGCACACTTCGATTCAGTGCATGGTACATGAACGCCGCACCGGACCTTAGCCTTTCCGCAGGCGATTCACTCCTGAAGGTTGCAGGATTCTCGGCGTGCGGCACTCCGAAGTACGATCTGAGGAACCTGATAAAAATGCCTTCGACCGGTGTGGCGTCCGCCGACCAAAAGCTCGTGCTGCATC
>JBBRKX010000093.1:0-9696 GCA_038231675.1 Chthonomonadales bacterium
CCTTTGTGCGGTATTGACTGGATGGTTCATTGGTGGCAGAAGCACGATCATTTTCCTTCTGTGCCCTTATGATCTACATAATTCCCCGTATGGGGATTTGTCTCTACCTATTCTGGCACACAGGGCATCCCGTTTTACGAAGATTGTATTAACATCCACGTTCAAGCGGAATCCGGACAAATTATGAGATACTCCGTCGTATTCGGTATCCCCAATCCGCCATCGACGGCAGTGACGCTCGATCGCTCTCAGGCGGACAGCGTGGTGAATGCGATGCTCGTAAGCCAGGGAATACAAAACGCGGTGCTGGCGAGTGTGGATATATGCATCGTACAACCGAGCAACTACTGGCAGGTTATGCACACAGGCGCCGAGGTTGTCTACCAGACGGGAGTCGCGCGGGCCGCCTATGTATACGCTCTCTCGGTCCCCACCACCCGCTTTGATGACGGCTCTCCCGACACCAACACCTACATTATGTATGTCGATGCTCAGAATGCAGCGATCATAGGCGGAGAATTCGATCAAATAATGGCTTTGTCCGACGGCAAGAAGACGGTGCAAACGCCGGTGCCCCAACTTCTTGAGAGCGCAACGGAAGTACGCCTCTTTAAGCGCGGGCTTCGGGGTGTCTGGTCGAAAACGCCTGTTGCGGTGCTCAATACGGCATCGAATCATGCCTGTTTCCGGCTCCTGCGCAAGACCACGCCCTGCAAGAACGCGGGTCCACTCGCGCTCGCCAGTTACAAGATGGTCGTGATTGGCAAAGCGAAGGCGCGTCATGAGCTACAGTACATGCCTTCCACGGGGCGGATCGGAAGCGGTCACGCATGGGGCATCGTGGTGGACCAATTCAAAGCATGGGTTCAAAGTCTCGACGAACAAGCGAAAAAGAAGAAGGTTGTAAGCGCGGGAGCTTCCGCACACAGCCCATAGAGTTGGTTGCCGTGTGGCGGGTGATCCGTGCATTCGCTCAGTTCCGAAACATTCACCTCACCCTCGAAACTGCTGCAGATGCATCCATGCCGGAGGTGACACACCCGATTTTCTACGAAATTACTCCGCGTCCTCGCTAAGAAAACTGTCACCGCGATTGCCCGGGCCGACCAGAGCCACATGCGCTCCGCAATTCCCTTCGCTGTCCCCGGAAAAAATTCTATGTCCATCACTGAGCGATCGCGTGCCTTTGAGGACCCTGATGTATCCAGATCGAGAGCCAGGCGAGCATGACAAAACGAAGCGGAGGATGCTCGATATGCTCCTCTATCATGCCGCCCGTGCAACGCAATGGGCGGTTTGATTGTCAGGAGAGATGGGTGGGAACGTTTGTACTAGAGGGAAGCGTATGAGCGCCGCAGATGAGCGTGCAAAACATCGAACAGGGCTGGCGCGTGGACGTTTGCCGCGCAAAGAAAGGGCCGGTTATGCCGTAGATGAGCGCTCAGAGGCTCTGAAGGCGGCGACCGCGGTATTCGACAAGGCCTTACAATTTTCCAGGAAAGAGCCTGACGCATGGCATCGGTGTCTATATCTTGCGGCCATGGCTCGAATTGCCCCGGATGGCCTGGTCGCGCCAATCGCGGCGGAAGCCCTTGTTGCGGCGATGCACTGCGGCGATGAATATCGGCGTGTGATTGCGGGCGCCTGGCCGCTTCGCGCGCTGGCGGAGCGGAGAAAGTCCGCGGACGTGCAGCAGATGCTTGCCCGATTACTTGATGTAGCCGATCATATCGAACATCCCGTGTGCAAAGCAGGCGCGTTGCCTTCCTTATGGACAGCCGTATCGCCCCTGACGGCCAAAAGGAAGCAACCCGTCCTCGATAGTCTCCTGGCGGCTTGCCAGGCAGCCGATAGCTGGAAGGCGGGGGTGATAATGCAGTACGTGGCGCTGGTCGTTGCGAATGAAGACAAGCCACAGGCGCAACGCATCATCGATTCGATGCGCGAGAGCGTGTATAAACGTCGGGCGCAAAAACGTCTCGATGTGGGGCAACTGGAAACGTCAGGGCTCTGGGACTGGACTTCCAGGACGCAAGAGTTACGCAGTGTGCATCAGATGGTTGAGAACTGGCATGGGACCCTCTAAAGGCCCACAACCGTACATCGTGCGTGCCGTATTGGGTTGAACGATGTCAAATAGTCGGGAAGCCGCAGTCACCAGGAATTACTATCAGGCGGCTTCCCTTTTCTCCTCCGCCCTGCTTTCGATCCTCGCGTCGGGGATGTCTTCACGACAAACACTTACGCGTAGAGCCGTGCTCCGCTCGAGACTTGTTTCGGCGCTTTTCAGTCGCTCCTCCATGTCCTGTTCAGACATGGGTTTGGCGAAGAAGTAGCCCTGCGCGGTATCGCAGTCCAGTCTTTGCAACTGTGCGACTTGTTCGGCCGTCTCCACCCCTTCACTGGTGACGTCGAGGCCCATGGCCCTGGAGAGGGAAATAATGGCTGCCACAATGACCTCGCCTTCCTCTTCTCCCAGACGGTTGATGAAGGCCCGATCGATCTTGACGGTGTCCACGGGGAAGGAGCTGAGCGTTGACAGGGAGGAGTAGCCCGTGCCGAAGTCGTCTATGGCAAGCTTCACTCCCAATGCCTTCAGATCCCGCAGCTTGCCCACCACCGCTGCGACGTCGCCCAGAAACACGCTCTCGGTTATCTCCAGTTTCAGCTGCTTCGCGGGCAGGCCGGTCCTTTCTAGAACTTCCGCCACGCGTGCCCCCACATCCGACTGTTGGAGTTGACGGCCCGAAAGGTTGACACTGATCGACAGAGGGGGGGCGCTGGGGTACCGCTCCATCCACCCTTTGACGCAACGGCAAGCGTCCTCCATCACCCAGTAGCCTAAGGGGACAACCAGCCCCACTTCCTCGGCAATAGGGATGAAGTTGGCGGGGAAGATCAGCCCCTTCTCCGGATGCTGCCAGCGCACCAGCGCCTCTACGCCCGTGAGCCTGCCGCTGTGGAGATCCATGAGCGGTTGGTAATACACCCGCAACTCTTCATTCTCCAATGCCTGACGCAAGCCCGCCTCTATCTCCGACCTCTGCCGAGCGCGGTCGTTCATGTCGGGGGTGAAGGAGACGCAGGTTCCCTTGCCGGCGGCTTTGGCGTGGTACATCGCCGTGTCGGCATCGCGCATCACCACATCGGCGCGTTCCCCCGCAGTGACGTAGGCGAACCCCATACTGGCGCCCACGAACACTTTGCCCACAGGCAGAGAGATCGGAGGGGCCAGTTCCTCCAGGACCCTCTCGGCCACGGCGCGGGCGTCCTCCGGCCCGTCCAGGCCTTCGAGCAATAAAGTGAACTCGTCCCCGCCCATGCGCGCCACGGTATCGCCTTCGCGCACGCATTCGCCTAGCCGCGAGGCGACCGTCCTCAGCAGCAAATCTCCCGCCGCATGCCCCTGCGTGTCGTTGACCCGCTTGAAATTATCGATATCCAGATACAGCACGGCAACGGCCTTTTCCGATCGGCGCGCCGGTGAGAGGGCCTGATCCAGCCGATTAAGAAACAGGGCCCGGTTGGGCAGACCCGTAAGCGCATCATGGTAAGCCTGGTGCTCCACCTCTCGCGTCCTCTCGGCTATTCTTTGCTCTAAATCGGCGTTGCTCTCCTCCAGCCTGGCATCGCGGTTACAGATGCCGCGTAGTTCCGCAAGGCTCGAGGCGCAGGAGAAGAGAAGGAACGCATCTTCGAAGAGGACCCACCCCGCATGCTCCAGCCAGCGCCATGCCTCCGCCTCCTCCACGCCATAAATGGATTGGGGCCATAGAAATCCGCGCAGAATATGGTCGGCGGCGGTCACGACAGTTCCGGTGACTATCACGCGCCAGTCCCGGTAGAAGGCGAGGAAAGCAAGCGAGCCGAAGATGTGGAAGTGCGTCTCTATGCGCCCTCCCGTGAGGTGGATAAGCAGGCTGGACATCAACAGCTGCCCCACGGCGATGCTCTGGCGGGTGAGAGCATCGCCCGGCCGCGCCCAGGCAAGCGACACTGGAAAGAGGGTGATCATTCCCCCTAAAAACAGGGCCGCCCACACATGCGTGTGGATCTGGCTGGCTGCGCCCGCCCATACACGCGGTGAGAGCCACAGCGCCGCCGCAATCGCGAGGAGCCACTGTAGAATCATCAGTCCGGCGAACATCCGGTCCGTGTGCCGGTGGATACGCTGCTGATGCTGTTCGAACAACAGAGCCGCGCGCTCGGGAGAAGCGTTTCCAGAATCGGATAGGTAGTTATCTGTCATAATTAGGTAGTTATCGTTATCTGTAAATTTCTATTAAAGTAATTGTCACTGACGCGCGAGCCGCCGTGCTTAGCGCGAAGCAGTCTCGAAGAGTGAGCATCCGAAGACGGGCGTACTTCGCACCGCAAGCTTTTCGCCGAACGCGGCCTGCACTACTGCCGACTGTCCGGCGTTGTCGCCTTCGTGTCCTCGTCCGGCTGTGATGCCGCCCGTGAAGAGGAGGGATCCGTGTGCATCATAGAGCAGGACCTGCCCCGATGTGCTGGCGCCGAAGAGATGACTCTCGACTCCCTCCAGATCCACCAGAGCCTGGACCCCGGGTATACCCGCCGCGCGCATATAGCTGTCCGTCAATTCCCACCCCTGGGGCACGTGCCTGGGCCTGCAAAAGAGGACGTAAGCGGTCAGTTGGGGCCGGCAGCGCGCCATAAGGCGCGCCAGTTCGCTTAAAGTGGCGCGCGTGCAGGGGCATCGCGGATGCGCAAAAAGGACGAGCGTGACCTTGTCGGATGGGTGGGGCAGCCGGCTGCGCGCGGGCCACCTGTCCTGCGAAACAGCGGGCCGGCCAGGCGTCTGTGTATGACGCCATAGCATTCTGAAACCACCCCCGATGGCGACCAACCACGCCAGGAAAAGCCAGGGTGATGCGAAACGTCCCATGTGCTTTCTCCTTTGTCCTTCGCGCCTCATGCTATGGGCCCAACTCCAAACGGGTTATTTATCATCATTCGATTATCGTCTGTTGAAAGGGCTAACTTTAGCTTTGCCATCCCTTCTGCAATTCTTCCTTGACCAAAATGCGCCTTTTTATGGCGACGTTCCCGATCGCAGCAGTTCCGCGTTTGCCGTATCCCCGGTGTCCTGTGCGGGTCTGAGCAGCGTTTCGGGCGGCGTGGTCCATGTGCTGGAAGCGCGCAGTAAGGTCTGGCTTGCCCGTTGTTGGTCATAGCGTGTTTGCAGGAACGGAAGGCACTCCCGCGCCGCCGCCTGCACCCGTTTGGGGTCTGCCGTCCTGAATTTGCCCGCCGCCATGCTTTGCACGATCGGATGCGTCGCTGCTACACCGATGGTGAGCGCTGGTGTACGGCGGCCTGAAATTGCAGCAGCAACGCTTCCACGTTCGGCGGGCGCTGCTCCAGGAGCTCTTTGCCTGTTGCCCGCTCGGCATGGGGTAATGCGTCGAGGGTTGTCAGGGCGCGCCGCAGAACATGGGCGAAGGGCGGATTGTAGTGCCAGAAGAAGCGGCGGCTGGAACTCTGCTTGAGGGCGCGGTGCAGACAGGCACGCTGTGTTTCGTTGAGCAGTTCGCCGTCGGAAGGCTGCAGGCGCGGCAGGAGTCGGGTCAATGCGGAGACGGCGAGCGAGTAAGAGGATCCCCCGAGCGTGAGAGCTTCCGCCAGGGGGCCGACGGCGCGCAAATCATCCGTACTTGCCAGCGCGTTTACCGCCACGCGATACGCCGTCTCGCCGCCAAAGACCGTTGTGATCACAAGCGCCTCTCCACCGAAGATCAGCCCCAATGTCGGTCCGAAGCCCTGAGTCTCCTTCGTCAGCAGGGTAATCAGTCCCAATGTGAGGATGCCGGCGCCCAGAAAGGTCGTGCGGAGAAATATCTTGCGTTTACGGAGCGTGCGTTGTAGCGCGGTCGTCCGGGACGCGAACTCTTCGGTCTCCGCGCTTTCCACCTGAACTGCTTCGATTTGCTCGATGGGTGGTCTATCCGTTTTACGGTCGCGGAACCCTCTCCATCTGCGGCGTACATGGGTGACTTCGCTCTCGGCCTCTTCCTGTGCGTGCTTCTGGCGTAACATGGCGTGTCGCCCTCCTTGCTGTTCCGTCCGCTCGTCTTCTGCGCGCCTTTGCGTGAGATAGTTCCCTGCCGCTTCGTATGCCGATGATATGCCGATGATATAGATATAGACGTACAGACGAGGCACGGTTGCAAGGCGTTTCGCGCTCTTGCCGAGCAGGGTAAATTCCAACGCGTCAAGCCGATTTCTGCGTCAAGCAGGAATATGAGCGTCGATAACGAAGGAAAGAGAGCCATTGCGAAAGCGCCTCCGACCGTTTCGCAATCCCGGACCGAAATCGCTTGCTTTATCGGAGGGTGCAAGGAATCATCAGATGGGATCAGACTGGCTCGCGTGGCTGCGGAAGACCGCACCGGAAGAAGCACACGAGGAAAGAGTTGAGCGACTTATCGGCGCCCTCCGGAATCCTGACCGGCTTGCGCGCCGGAGAGCTGACTGGCTGCTCGCTCGAGCGCTTGAGGATGTGTCGGCATATGAGCCGGATTTTCTGATGGCGTTGCTCTCGGCCCTCGCCCGTGAGCCGAACGCGGAGCCGTTGGAATTTGTTCCGCGCTAAGTACTCCTTTTAACCTCGCGCTCCATTTTCAGGCGGCCGACTCGGGTGCAGGACGCTGCCCAGGCATGCCTGGATCACTGGCAAGTCGAACTGGATCGCCGGCAGATCCAGGAGGAAGAGCGCGCTAAATCCGACACTTTGTTGCGTGCCTCCGAAATGCCCGTGAGCGCGGAGACATTATTACGTCCCGCCTCCGGCAATTCTTCCGACAACTCCGAGGAACTACTTCGACCAGAGAACGAAGAGCCGAAAGACCAGATCCAGCGCAAGCGCGGCGGGCCTTAGCTTATCCGTCGGCTGAATTCCTTATTGTTCCGCGCACTCGAACAGGGCCATAAAGCCGAAATCCATATGCAGTTGCATGTGGCAATGGAACAGGGACAACCCGAGTTGATCGGCGGTGAAGTCGATCTCGACTTCCTGAAATCCGCCCACCATGACAACATCCTTGTGTAGCCCCGCCGTAGGTTTGCCGGCGAAACGGGTGAGTTCGAAGATATGACGATGAAGGTGCATCGGGTGGATGTCGTCGCTGGCGTTCCTCATCTGGAGGCGATAGCGCTTGCCGTGCCGTAGTTTGAGCAAGGGCTCCATGGCCGCCATGCCGTCCATCCCCCCCATTGAGAACGCTTTGCCATTGGTTGTCCAACGATTGAACCCATGGTCCGCAGCCTGTTGTTTGGCAAAGGTCAGGTGGAAAACTTCGTCGGGCTTTGTGGCCACCGCGCCCGGCTTTGTGAACTGTGTGTAATCCCAGCGGAATGGAGCCGGCTTCCCCCATTGGGGCTTCCCTTTCCGACCCGCGTATTCGAGGACGATACCCATGCCGTGACTACGGTCGTCGTCTGAGAGATCTCCCATCACCCAGACGCCTGGATGATCCATCTCTACAATCGCGGAGACCCGCTCGGCGGTGCCGACCCACACCACCGGAACGCTCAGGGGACGGGGAACCGGGTTTCCATCCAGAGCCACGACTTTAAAGCGGTGTCCAGGCAACGCGAGGCTTCGAATCTCGGTGGCGCTGCCGTTCAGGATATGGAAAAGAACCCGTTCGCCGCGCTTCACCCGAATGGGCTCGCCATGGCCCAGCATCTTGCCGTTGACAGTGAAGACTTCGTAACCTACTTCGAGGCCCTTGGGCTTTCCCCTGGCCTCGCGCTCCGCCCGTTCCGCCGCCGCCTTCAACTCCGGCACAACGGCAGGCGGTAGGAAATCCATCGCCATATCGCCGCCACGCGCGAACGACGGCACAAACTCCTTGAGCGTTAAGAACACTTCCCGATCATAGGCCCCTGGCTCATGCCTCGGTTCGATATAGACAGGGCCCACCTGACCGCTGTACTGCCCCGCGTTCAGATCGGCCCTGGCCGCCGTGTGCGTATGATAAAAGCGAAATCCCGCGGGGCCTGGAGTGAACGTGACACGCCGCATGCCGTGGGCGGGGATGTCAGGAGTACCTTCCTCCGCGGAGCCATCGACATCCACGGGGACCCGCTGCCCGTGCCAGTGGAACTGCTCCACGGAGTCTGTGTCGTTATGGATATCAACCACTACCGGGCGGCTCTCTTTGAGCCGAAGAAGAGGACCTGGAAAACCGCCGTTATAGGTCGTCATGGAGAGGATTCGGTTGGGGGCCACTTCGACGAGACCCGTGCCGATACGGATCGTATGGTCTGCTGTTTCTTGCGAGGCCACTCGCCCGGCGGCTGTTGTCCGCGCCTTCGTGACCAAAAGAGGTTCGGTGGCCATTCCGAGCGCCGTCCTGGAGGTCAGAGTGAGGAACTGCCTGCGATTGAGATCGTTCATAGATGTCGCCCTTCTCGTTTTCGCTGCTCCCGATCAACACGGGCGAACGCTAAGAAAATATCGCGGAATATCGGTCCTCGTTATTCGGTAATTCACTACCCGACACTTTTTGAAATGAGGCTGTCGCCGGGGTACTCTTGTTCCTACCACAGTTCAGGAGCATCCCATGAGCGACAACCTCAGACGCTATTTTGCCATACAAAAGGGGCTCAAGTCACTGCGCCCCACACAGCCTCAGGGAAATGTGGCACGCCATCTCGATACCCTCGCGATGCTCATCGCCGGAATAATCGGCAGCCAGAAATGCCATTTGCCCGCAGTCGCGAGGAAAGTGCCCACAAAAAGTAAACCCCAGAGCCGAGTGCGGCGCATGGAACGCTTTTTGGGCAATGAGGCCATCGATACCAAGACGTACTACCTTCCGTATGTCCAGGCTTTGCTAAACAGCCTACCTGAAGGCCCGCTCGTTCTCGTCATCGATGGCAGCGAAGCCGGGCGCAAGTGCATTTTGCTCTCGATCAACGTCGTCTACAAGAAGCGGGCTCTGCCCCTGTGCTGGCTCGTCGTCAAAGGCAAGAAAGGCCATCTCTCGGAGCAGACGCATATTGCGTTGGTCCATAAAGTCGCCGCGTTGCTGCCCACCCAGCGTCCCATCGTCTTTTTAGGAGATGGCGAGTTCGACGGAGTGGATCTGCTTGCTACCCTGCAGAAGTTAGGCTGGAACTATGTCTGCCGCACGGCCAAGAACGTGAGCTTGCACGAGGCAGGCGAGCGTTTTGCTCCCACCGACCTGTTGCTTGCGCCTGGAGATCGGATCGAACTGCCCGAGGTGGGTTTTACCGCAGCCCACTATGGTCCGGTTCTGGTTTCGATCATCTGGGAGCGGGGTTGGAAAGATCCGCTCGTGCTGGTCTCCAATCTGGACTTTTTGGTGGAAGCGTACGGTTGGTATCGGCGTCGTTTCCGCATCGAGACGTTCTTTTCGGATCAGAAAAGTCGCGGCTTTTACCTCGGTCACTCTCACATCAGCGACACCGCGCATCTGGAGCGCCTGTTGATCGGAACGTGCCTTGCGTACTTATGGATGGTCTGCTTGGGCGCGTGGGTGGTGCAGACGCGGCAAGTACCTTTGATCCATCGTAGCGACCGTTGTGACTGGAGTCTATTTCATATCGGTCTGAACTGGATCGAATACTGTTTGAACCAGAGCATGCCCATCTGGGTACAATTTGCTCTCTCCGAAGGAGGGCCTAAAAGTGTCGGGTAGTGAA
>JBBRKX010000094.1:0-9624 GCA_038231675.1 Chthonomonadales bacterium
GACGGCGTTCTGCCTCAGATAGAGTGCTCCCGCCGTGGTGAAGGCGGCGAGCACGAGGGCAAGGGAGAGCAGGGCGAGGCGTGCGGAAAGCATTCGGGCGCGCAGGGTGGGCATCTTGGGTATCCTCCGTTGGGCAGGGAGTCGGCGGCGTGGTCCCTTGCCGTAAATCACCCATTGGACGGAAACCACGGAATTTTAGTTACACCGTCCGTAATGGTACGCGCCTGGGCTCCCCTCCCTCCTTTAGTGATTACAAATCCCGATAGCTGTGGCTGCCTATGGTGGCCGACAGACGCGAAACATAAACCCGATACATTGGATTGGAACACGGAGAAACGCGCAGCCTTGGCCTCACTGCGGCGAGTAAGAGAGGTTTCCCAGCGGGGGCGGAGGGGGAGAAGACTTTGAAGGCTTTCTTTAGATCGTCAGAAGATCAACGCGGACGGTAGGGGCAAACTTGGTAGCTTGCTGCGCCATGTCCTCGTCAAAGGTGAGGAGGACAGCCGGCTGGGTCGTACGGAGCACTTCGGCCAAGGCAATGTAAATGCCGTCTGCCGAACGCCGACAGGAATATGTGCCCCGGATTGCCTCGGCGCGAAGTAACAGGACACTCTCTGGGTTCGGGGGAGAATTCACCATCTGCATAAAGGCATCCAGGTCCGCAATTGCCTGGGTATGCTCCATAGGCGTCAGGTTTCCGTCCTGCAATTTGCCGCAAAGGACATAGAGAGTTTCTGCCAGGATTGCGCCGGGAGCATAGAATTCGTAGTTTAGTCCCGCATACCGCGTGATCGCCGCACTTGCTTTGGGTTCTCCAGGCTCGCTTGCAACAATGGCGAGGGGAATGTTGGCATCAATGACAACGGCCCCAGCCGGACTAATCACGGGGCTCATAGCCGTAAGCGGCTCCGCCGCGTGCTTCTCGCAGTAAGCGCTGTGTATCGCTATTATCCGTGGTACGGCGTCCTTTGTGCCGTTCCGCGATCTGGCGCATGATAGTAAGCGCCTGCTCGTTGATCGCTATGGGTTCTTGTACGCCGCCTGGCTCGGTGCGGAACTCTTGCGGTAAGGGAACAAGCCGAAACCGTCTATCGGCTCTCTCCGGCAATTGAAGATATTGAGCTAATTCCGCGCCGGTTCCTTCCATGATTTCCTCGTCTAACACTTTTGGCCTTGTCATGTTTTTGCCTCCGGTTTCATGCCCTCCATTATAACACAAGGGGTAGGGCAGTATACAGCATCGGGCTCGTCGAGACGTACTTGCACATAGGCCCGTACCCCCCGAAGCTGTCACCGGGGGCAATCTGCAACCCGTTCAACCTCTGAATACGTGCACAAAGATGCACTTTTAGCCATGATGAGCTCATGAATGAGAATAGGGCTTTCGGATCGAAGTTGTAAGCGCCAACAAACAACTCTCGAAAGTCGAAAACCCATACCCGATATTTTACCCATTTTGCTGCGTTTGCAGCCTGTTCTGCCCAAAAAGACCTGTCGCCAACTTGCCCACATTGTCGTGGCCGTGCTCGCCATGACCGGACGCATCACCCAGCGCGGGATCTCCCGATGGACCGATAAAGGAGCCCGCTATCGCACGATCCAGCGTTTCTTTTACACCAACATCGACTGGCTGGCCCTCAACGCCTCTTTCTTTTTCCAGTTTCTCTGGGATCGAAACGGCGACTACCTCCTCGCCGGAGACGAGACCGTCATCCGCAAGTCGGGCAAGAAGACCTTCGACATGAAGCACCGTGAATGCAGGAATGCGCGGCTTTGGCTCGCTATAACTCCAATCAGAGCGCGGTGATCTTAAGCGTCTGCGCCGCGATGCGCCCTTCGGTACATACGAGTGCCGCCGCGCCCTCCATCAATGGCTGTTCCATATCCTGGAGTGAGAACAGTTCCTTGCCATCGATCGATGCATGAAGGGTATTGGACCTGAATGCTATTTCAAAGGCGTACGGTTCTCCAAAGCTCCAATCGAACTCCGCCTCGGCCAGGACGATATGCCCATCGAGCGCCTTGACCAGTTGCGCTCGATTGCCCTTGCCGAGCAGCAGCGCATAGTAGCGCTCCATCCCCTGAACCCGGGCAGCGATCCCGGCGGATTCGGCCATATGAATGGTCAGGGTACACGATAACCGATAGTCGTTCCACTCCCGTGAGCCCTGGATGAGAAGACCTGTCCCATGGTCCTGGATCAAGCGGAACGGCTCCGTTGAACCTGGGGAATCGAAGTGATCCATTCCATTTACCCAGGTTTTCCGCCACATGGACCCGCCCGCAGGCTTGCCCAAAACAACGTCCGGCACGCCACTCCATGTCAGGTAGTCCAGTAGGATCGTCCCGGAAGCTCCCTTCTCGCCGGAGATGTCGATGCCGATGTCCGCGATCGGAAATCCGTGTGTATCGGGAACGGTCCATTGCAGTGTCTCCGCCGCGCCAGGGGCAAGAAATACGGTGGCGCCGGTAAAGCGCACGAGAGAGTCTTTCTCGTTGTATGCTCGGAGGGAGAGACGAACCGGAGTAGGACTTTGATTTCCGCGATCCGCCATGATGCGCGCGTGAACCGTCTGTCCGGGATAAAGGGTAGGGCAGGCGATGACCCCATAGCCCCCCATTTTCGATTCTTCCGGCGACAAAAAGGTCGGAGTCGCGACCCGTGTCGAGTGTCCAGCAGCCAGACCGTGATAGGCGATCGCAAGACATCGTTGATCCTGGGCCCAGGGGGAAACTACATTATTCAGATTTGCAGTCCCCTTGCAGTTTGCTCCCTCCTCCAGACGGAAGCCCTGTAAAGATCCCGGGAAGCTGAAGTGGAATCGCGCATTGGATTTGGGAGCCATCGAGGCTTCTCCCGCCAGGGAACGGCCGATATTCACGATCCGGACAGCTTCGGTCACTGCGTCCGTTATACCGCGTCCGCCATCTGCGGTCGGCAGGAAGATGCGATCCGCGACGGGAGTGCGCCAGTCCGGACCGGCGTCGATGCCCGCAAGTCCGTTTCGGATGCCGAGGATGCAGCCGACGTTTCCGGAGTTACAGTCGGTGTCCCAGCCGCAAGTGTTCACGATCATCAGCGACTTCTGGAAATCCCCATCGCCATGTAGGAGCGCATGGATGATCAGCGCATGGTTTGGAACCATATGGCAGTTCCCGCCAAACTTATCGTAACCGTAGCGTGCGGCGATCTTTTCCCGTGTCTTGCGCCAATCCTTCTCTTCCGCGTGCCAGGCGCGCAGGTCGGCGATAAGCCTATAAATGAGGGAATCCGGTGGAATGAAGGAGACTGCGGTATCGAGAAGACGATCGATATCCGCCTCGACGAACGCCTGTGCCACGAGCGCGGCCACGACCTGCGCTCCGTAGATCGCTTCCCCATCGTGACTGACGCCGGCCGCGCGACGCGCAAGGTCCGTCGCCAGACCGGGATCGCCCGGCGCCACCATCCCCCAGCCATCGATAAAGATCTGAGATCCGATCTGTTCTGAAACGATTTTCCCATTGGTCGCAATCGATCCACTTTCCGGAGCCTTGATGCCGCTTTTGAGTCGGAGGTACGCCGTGTGTTCGGTTGAATTCCCAAGTCCGCCCCACCATAAGATGGTGCGATTTTCTATGATGTAGTTGAGCCAGGTCTGTCCGATCTGCTCGGCTGTAATTTCGCGCGAATTTCCGTAGTCCGGGAGGGCGCGGAGAAATGTAAACGTCCCGGAAATGTCATCGTCCGTAACGATAAGCGGTTGGGAAAGTTTTTCATGGACGTAGTACCAGATTTCTCCCAACTCCGCCATGATTTTTTCGTAAGGCCAGCCTTCAAATGGGCGACCGAGATAGACACCGATGATCTTTCCGAGGACTCCGGCGTAAACACGCTCCGCGTAATCGGATGGAAGTGGCATTATATTGATCCTTAATCTTTATCAATTCCTGATACTACCGACTGAGCGCCGAATTGAGCATTGCGGCGAGCCGAAAGCCCGCCAGCACCGCCATTTTCCTGCTCAGAGTCGCCTGTTGTTGGACGTATTCCGCGCTTGCGGAGCTGTTCCTCTGGATGCCAGAGTAGACGAGGGAGTCGGCGCGTCGCGCGCCATCTCGAATCCATTCCGCCACATGCAAGCCGGCTGCAACTTTGCGAGAGGGTCTCAACTTAGGATCTGCGGACCATCTGCGTGACACCTCTTCCACGTTGGGCGATAGTCCCTGCGTCCTGTCGATCCCTATGGCGCTGCCGATGCCTGCGTCCCAGAAGCCGTGGAGCCTGCCTTTTCCCTCCGGTCGGCCGGGATCGGCTATCGGGAACAGGTTTCCGCCCGCGTCGCCATTGGGCAGGAACTCATAACTCGAGGCGCAGTGAAGCGGCTGATGCAGGTCCCCGACGAGGTGCTCGGTCCAATAGAGCCACCAGCACTGCATTTTTCGATCTATATGCGAGGTTCTTTCCAGGCGGCGCAACTCGTGCCGCGCCAGATCGAGCGCGTTCAGGGCATTGGAATCGCGAATCGGGTGGGGGGCGGAACCACGTATCGGCGTATCGTAGTAGTGCCACGTTTTGCAAAGCAAACTTTCGTTGTCGTTAAGATCGGGCGGGGAGGCTTTGAAAAACCGGCTGTTCATCTCGGGGATGATTGGCTCATAGAGAGTGTTTCTGTCACTTTTGATCACATCCGGATACGTCGCAGCCCTGCGAAAAGCATCGCGTACATCTTCTTCAGCGTCGCTGTTCGGACGGAAGCGGGGATCCCCGCTTCTCAGGATGGCGTTGATCTCACGCTTTGTCTGTCGGCTCAATTTGCTCCAGGCGATGTCCGCGATCTGCATATGCCCCACGGCATCCCAGGCGAAAGCAGGACGCGCCAACCCAAATAAAATGGCCACCATCGCCCAAAAGAGGCGATACGGGGCGGGTTTGAAGCCCATGAAGTAACTCCTGACAAACGCGCATTCGAGTCAAATGGTGAGTGAGAGGCCACCGTCGACCACGATCGTCTGACCGGTAATATAACGACAGTCATCAGAGGCAAGGAAGAGGGCGCATTGGGCTACGTCCTCGGGAAGGCCGGGACGCGCCAGTGGAATCCTGCGGCGTTCGATAAAATAGTGTTTGAACTCTTCCGTCTCGGTTTCATCGGTTCCGTCCGCTCGAATCGACATGGCCGTCTTGATAAAGCCGGGAGCGATCGCGTTCACAATGATATTGTAGGGCGCAAGATCGATGGCCATGGTATGCGTCAATCCGATCACACCCGCCTTGGATGCGTTGTACGCCGCCAACAACCCGGACGTCATAAACGCCTGAATGGAAGAAATGGTGATGATCCGGCCGGACATCCGGCGTGCCATGGGCTCGGCGAAAATTTTGGAGCCCATGTAAACGGCTTCGAGATCGACCGCAATCTGACGTCGCCAATCCTCGAGAGTGGTCTGAAGAAATTCCGCACGGATGGAGAACGCAGCGTTGTTCACGAGGATGTCGATCCTATCGAACTCCGCGAGGAGGGTTGAGCGGACGTCGGTAACTTGCTGATAATCCGTGACATCGACTGGGAAAGCGCGTGCCCGCCCGCCCGCGATTTCGATTGATCGGCAGGCGGCCTGCACGCCGGATTCGTTCTTGTCGAGCAGCGCGACCGTTGCGCCTTCCACGGCAAAAGCTTCCGCGATCCCTTGCCCGATGCCGCTGGCCGCTCCCGTCACCACCGCGACCTGGCCGTTAAAACGCTGTCCCATTCATAGCTCCCATCCCGCCTATTCCTCGCTTATTTCTCTGTGATACAGGCACACTCCTTGCTGTCGGGAGCCGGGCTCAAAAAAAGGTATCCTGTACCGGAGCGAAAGCCTGGAGGAAACGGAAATGGTGCGCGTACTGTTTGTTTGTCTGGGAAATATATGCCGCTCACCGATGGCGGAGGCGGTCTTTGCGCATAAAGTACGCCTGGCGGGGCTTGAGGAGAAAATTCATGCCGATTCGGCGGGGACAGGGCACTGGCATGTCGGACAGCCGTCGCATTCCGGAACACGGGGTGTGCTGAAGCAAAAAGGGATCGATTATTTCCATCGCGCACGCGTGATAGCGCCCTCCGACCTGCATACATTCGATACTATTCTGACCATGGACAACGCAAACCTTGCCGATGTTCAGGGCATGCCGGGCGCCGGAACCAACATCCATCCCTTTCTGGAATATGCTCCGGATACAGGCGTAAGCGAGGTGCCGGATCCGTATTACGATGGACGGTTCGAGGACGTTTATGCGCTTGTGGATAAAGCTGCGGCTGGCCTTCTGGCAGCGATTCGGCGCGAACATGGTTTTTGACCTTGCAGCATGCCTCTAGTGGCACAGTTTAGGATCGCAATTGACACTTACTATGACCGTTTGTTATGATGAAACGAATGGATTTTGAAAAGGAGAGGCTTGAATGCGCAAATGGATCATGCTCTTACTGATGGGACTGATTGCCGCGACCGTCTGGAGCTGCGGTTCGGGCGGGTTTAGCGGGATCACGAATGTGGCCGTAACGGTGGCGCCTTCAGCAGTCACTCTGGCTTCGAGACAAACGCAGAATTTCACCGCCACGGTCACCGGCACCCCGATCACGGCCGTGCTCTGGAGCGTGCAGGAAGGCAATGGCGGCTCGATCGACAGCACAACAGGAGCCTATACCGCTCCTGCGATCACAGGCACATTCCATGTGGTCGCGACCAGCGTGGCGGACCCCACCAAGAAGGCAACTGCAACCGTTGTCATCGGCGCGGCCGCGGTGACACCCACGACGGCGACCCTGGTGGAAGGCGGGACGCAGGCCTTTTCCTTTTCCATTGCAGGAACGCCCAGTACAAACATAAAGTGGACGATCGGGGAATCCAACGGTGGGACGATCTCGACGACCGGAGTCTATACGGCGCCCGCCCGAACGGGAACGTTCCATGTGTTCGCGACGACGAACACGCTTCCGATAATCCAGGCTTCCGCCATCGTGACCGTAACCACCAACACGCCGGCTGGGCCAGCGACGGCTACAGTCCAGGTGATCACTTCGAGCTTGTCGTCCGTGGGGTTTGCCTTTAGCGATTCCACGGTGAAATCAGGCACGAAAGTGACCTGGCAAAACCAGACGGTGGCCTCGCACTGCATTATGTGGGACGATCGCGTGCCGACCACATCGCCGGGCCCGGGCGCGAATATTCCGGTGTTCGCGGGCGGATCCGCATCCGGCGCGTGGACCGCGCCCACGGTGACGGCGCAGACGACCTATCATTACCACTGTTGTATCCATGGGCCGGCGATGGCGGGGCAGATCACCGTCACTCCCTGACCGACATTCTCTCCCAAACGAACGAAGCGCCGGCCTGCCGCCGGCGCTTCGTCATTTATTGGGCCGTGTGCTGCACTATCGGCTGGTTCTCGGCCCAGCGACGGAGGGTAAGATAGCCCGGATCGCTCGGAGCGTAACGCCGCCCGCCCTGATGGCCATCCTCTTTTCCATCCTGTATGTTGAGCGGCTTGCGGAGCAACTTGCTATGCTCCATATCGTTTACGCGGACCCTCTGCTGTAGCGTGCGGTAATTGAAAAGCAGATCGTTGACCGCCATAAACCCGAACTTATCCGGCGCGTGGAGCTGCATGGAGGGCACGCGACCCGGCAGGCCATGGCATCCCATACACGAGCTTTGATCTGCCCGTTTTTGCCGCGTAAGCTCGGGCACGACGTAGTCCCGGAAATAGAGTATGTCCTCGACCTGCGCCTTTGTCGGCTGTGGCTCGCCGTTGGCGTCGAAGTGGATGCCTGCATTTTTCTCCGCCTTGAACGCTGCGGTAAGTTCCGGTAGGAATTTCTCGTTGCTCTGCTTCAGCACGCTGGCGATGATCGCCCTCAGATCCTCGTTCTTCTCGAAGGAGAGCGCATCCGTAAGCGCTCTCAGCACCTCCGGGTTGGTCCGTAGCGCCGTCTGGTTCGCCATTCGAATGGCGACCGCTCTGGTCTTCTCGTTTACACCCGGTTTGAGCGCGTCGAGGTAAAGTTGGAGGGCGCGGTCTTTGATGATGAGCGCGGCGTCAGGATGCTGAACGGGAGGCTCGGCGAAAAAGGCGGCGGCCCGAGCGCGGGGCGCGTTCACCGCAGGCGCGGCGGTTTCGAAGGTAAGAAGCCAGTCCACGCTGCGAAGCCAGTAATGGGCCTGCAGCGGATTCTGGAACGTCGTCGGAAAGTATTTCCGGAACACGATATCTTGATGGAGGTCGGGGTTGGTCGCCAGCACATCGCCCAGGCGATCCGCAAGGTACCAGGCGGCATCCATCTCCCCATCGGTCTGCAACCGCTTTGCCGGGTCGCTTATCGCGGCGATGGTTTCGGGGGCGGTGTAATGGTCGAGCCTGGGAATGATGAGATCGAAGAAGCTTAGCTGCTGCTCCTCCAGCTTGGGGATCGCCCAGTTTACCTTCGACCAGAGATCGAGGATCGGATCGGAAATCTGGGGCCTTCTGGGCGGCTCCGCCGCGCCACGCAGGATCTGAGCCAGTTGCGGCTCCACCAACTCTGGCACGGCCGCGAGACTTACGGTGCGCGGATCGCTGATGGCGGAGGCCGCGAGCTGCCGAAGTTCGTCCGGTCCACGGAGGGAATAGTCGACGAGGAAGGCCGTGAGCGGAGAGTAGGGGATATTCGCCCCGCCTTCCAGTCCGGCGCGGATCGCATCGAGATCCTTCCGCTTGATCGCTTCCGTAAGGTACGCGAGTGCCGCCTTTCCAAGCATCTCTCCGGATCCGGGCGTTACGTATCCCATCTGGCCGGGCCCACCGTCGCCTCCCGCAAGATTGAAGAAAGTCCCACCAATGCCGACGAGTCGCCGGATCAATCGCGATTTTGCTTCCGGATCGCCTGGCGAATCCAGGCGTTTTGTGATCGATTCAAAAAGCCCTCCAAGCTCCTTATACTGGTGCTCTCTGGAGCCATTCGCTTTGTGACCGTTGGCGATGAACAGCATCTGACTCGCGTATCGCTGGCTATTCTCGACCAGCGCATTCGATTCCGGGCGCTGGAGCATCCCCAGCCACGCGGCGTTGAGCGCAACGCGCACGGGCGGATTCCAGATCCACCATTGCCATGCCGCTTTGGCAGCCCAGGCGCGCACCGCAGGGTGGGGATCGTCGTTCATCGCATGACTAAGCAGCGCCGCCAGCCGCAGCCAGGAAAACGAGGCTTGCGGCATAACGGCATCCGCCCGAATATTAAGCGCCTGGAGGACGCCCGCGCGTGTATCGTCGTTGCCTGTCTGATACGCGGTGAAGACGGCGTTCCATCCGTGATCATCGAGCAGCGTCTGCTTTAAACCCCATGCCGCCGCCTCCCGCACCAACTTGGCACGATCTCCCAGGCCTCGAACGAGCGCGGGAACACCTGTTGCGGAATGCGCTCCGCCCATTCCGATCATCGACCAGTAGCGCACCAGCGGGCTTTCGTGACCGGCTGCCGCGACCATCAAGTCGACAAGCAAAGCATCCCCCGTGAGCGCCATCCGCTGAACCCGCTTGAGGGCGGCAAGCAGGGTCTCTTTATTGCGCGGCACACAGTCCGCCCGTTTCAGGGGCGCGGGCGTCACCGGATAAAGGCGCGCAAGGGC
>JBBRKX010000095.1:0-9574 GCA_038231675.1 Chthonomonadales bacterium
GGGCTCGCCGCCACCTGAGTGCCGTTTGCGGATGCGGTGGCCGAAGGCTTTGCGTCAACGACTTTCGCGATTGAAGGGAAATAGTCCGGCGTCCCTGGAAGAGGAGGCGCCGTCGGGCCCTTGCCGGGCTCCGGCGCCGCCCCGGATAATGGCGCGGGAACATGCGATTCGGCAACGACTGTAGCCTGTCCTGCCCCCCGGACCGCCGTCTTGTCTGCCGCCGACAGCCCGGTGGTCGAGGCCTGAGAGGCAGAATTGCCTGGCAAGGATAGAGTTGGCTGGATGGTCGGCGTGTTCTGGGCGATTGGCTGCGGGACCGTCGGAACGGTCCGGCTTTGCATTGCCGCGATAGGTGTCGCGGCGGAAGGAAGGAAACCCACTCCCTGTGCGGAGACAGTTTTCGCCGCATTGGGGTCCATGGGAATGCCTGGTGCTAATGTGTTAGATTGCGTGGTTACCGCCGACGGCACGGGAGCCAACGGCAAAGTCGCGGACGGTAATGGTATGGGAGAAGGTTTTTGCCCCGTGGCGCCGTCCTCGGTCTTACCGAATGTTGCCTGATCCGTTTTCTTGCCGTCCGCTTTGCCATTTGCCTTTACAGCGGATGAAACGATCTCCTGCTGAGAAGAAAGCATCGGTGTAGAAGTCGACAGACTTGAGAGTTGTGTAATGAGCGCAAGTTGAGAGATCTGAGCGTTTGCGACCGTGGAAGGATCGGGCTCGGCAACGGGTTTCCCCGTCGTGAGACCAGCACTTTTGTGATCTGACCCGGTCGTTAAATTGCTTTCCGACACACGTGTCGGTTCCGAAGCGGCGCCAGCCACGTCCGTCGGCTCCGACGATACGGCAGCGGATGTGCCGTCCGCTTCCGATGTTGCGTTGGCGCCTGTTGCGACATCCGGTTTTGCGGCCGGCGCTTGATGCGCTTGCGCCTGCTGAAGAACGTTGGCGAACGGGGTATCCGTAATGTTCGCGCCGCCAACTTGGGGTATGGGATCCACGGGATTGACACTGCCGGGACCAGCAGAGGAAGTCAATTGAGCGACCATTCCGGCTCACCGCCTTTCGAAGGGTGTATCCTCCTTTCCATTGTCGGCATCGCGTGCTGAATTCTGCGCGTATTTTTACGGGGGGACCTCGCTGTTCTCCCAGGGTGGACACAACCCCCCGAAATGAGTTAGAATGATTGGCCGCGCGAAACTTTCTTCCGCGCCCGCTTGTCCCTATTCTTAACTTCATGGCGGCGAAGCCGGGTAAGCCCTGACGCTCCTCTCGGCTCAAACGCCTGCCATCTAGCATATCAGCCCAGGAGGTTGCAGGTTTGAACAACTGGAAACGAACCGTTTTCTGCGGTGAGCTTCGACTGGCCCACGAAAACCAGGAAGTAACGCTCAACGGATGGGCGCACCGCCAGCGCGATTTTGGCGATCTGGTGTTCATCGACCTGCGGGATCGCACCGGACTGGTGCAGGTGGTAGTGGACGCATCCGCCCATCCGGAGCTTGTGCCCACGGCAAATGGCGTTCGCAGCGAATTTGTGCTCTCGATCCGGGGAGTCGTGCGAAAACGTCGTCCCGGTACGGAGAACCCTAATCTAGAGACGGGCGAGATCGAGATCGCGGCCACAGCGGTGGAGGTGCTGAACCCATCGAAAGCCCTGCCGTTTCAGATCGCCGACGAAACTGGAATGCAGCAAGTCGACGAAGCGTTGCGTCTGAAATATCGGTACCTCGACCTACGCCGGCCGAAGATGTACGATACCCTCCGCCTCCGCCATCAGGCGATCAAGGCGATCCGCGATTTTCTGGACAGGGAAGGTTTTCTGGAGATCGAAACACCGATCTTCACCAAAAGCACCCCCGAGGGCGCGCGGGATTACCTTGTCCCGTTCCGTCTGAACCCCGGGCAGTTCTATGCTCTGCCTCAGTCGCCGCAACAGTATAAGCAGCTTCTGATGGTCGCCGGCTGTGAGCGCTACTTTCAGATCGCCCGCTGTTTCCGGGACGAGGCACAGCGAGCCGACCGGCAGCCGGAATTCACCCAACTCGACCTGGAAATGTCTTATATCGAACAGGAAGATGTCCTTTCCCTGATCGAACGGCTGACAATCGAAGTCATCGGCGGGCTTAGCTCCAAAAAGATGATGGTTCCGTTTCCGCGCTTTACATATGATGAATCGATGCGGCGCTACGGCAACGACAAACCGGACATCCGATTTGGGCTCGAGCTCGTGGATCTTGAAGAGATCGCGGCCGCCTCGGAATTCGCCGTGTTCCGTGGTGCAGTCGATGCGGGCGGACAGGTGAAAGCGATCCGTTATCCGGGCGGGAGCGCGCTTTCCCGGAAGGAAGTGGATGATCTGGGCGCGTTTTGCAAGGAGTTTGGAGCAAAGGGCCTAGCCACGATCATCGTGACGGAACCCAATACGACAGGCATCAAAACGCAGCTCGCGAAGTTTCTAACGCCGGAACAGTTGCAAAGACTGCTCGATCTCTGCGAAGCGCAGGCAGGCGACTTGATCTGCATCGTCGCGGACTCCAAGCGTTCGGTCGTTGCAAACGTCCTGTCTCGACTTCGGGTGGAGATCGGCCAGCGCAAGGGCTTGCGCGATATGAACACGCTTGCGTTCTGTTGGGTCACGGACTTTCCGCTCGTGGAATGGAACGAAGATGAAAACCGATGGGACGCCATGCACCATCCCTTCACGGCGCCGTACGAGCAGGATTATGTCCTGTTCGATACGGACCCGGCGAAGATTCGCGCGCAATGTTATGACATCGTCTGCAATGGTCAGGAGTGGGGTTCCGGCAGCATCCGCATCCATCGCGCGGACATGCAGGCCAGAGCGTTCGACCTCCTCGGGATCTCCAAGGAGAAGCAACAGGAGCGCTTTGCGCACATCCTGGAAGCATTTTCCTTCGGCGCGCCCCCCCATGGCGGCATTGCGACGGGGATCGAACGTTTGATCACGTTTCTCACGGATGAACCGAACATTCGTGAAGTGATGGCCTTCCCAAAAATGGGAATGGGCTACGATCCTCTGATGGACGCGCCCTCGGAAGTGGACGAAGCACAGTTAAAGGAACTTGGACTGCGGATCGTACCGCACAAAAAATCCTGACGCGTGCTTCTTAGCGGGGTCGACACCAGAACGGCGCGCCGCCCAATCGGAGTGGCGCGCCGTTGTTCATGTATGTTATGTCAGGCGTGGTTTTCAAACCCCTTCCGGCTACCAGGAGCGATTGTGTTTGTGCCATCCCAGGTGTCGCCCATTGTCATGATGCCCAGAGGAACGCATCTGGAAGTCTCCCTCTTCCCGGAACGAGGTGGGATCAGGGGGTGCGGGCTCTATCCGCAGATCGCAGCGTTTCAAGCGCGGGAACCAGCAGATCGCGGAATTGACCATCCCAATTGGCTTCTATCGAGCAACGCCCATCGTAACCCGCCTGGGCAAGCGCATGAAAAAAGGCGGCAAAATCGTACTCGCCTGTTCCTGGAGCGCCTCGACTCGCTTCCGACACATGGACATGGGACAGGTGTCCGGTAGCAGACAACAGGGCGCCCAGATCCTCTCCTTCTGCCGCCATGTGATACGAGTCGGCAAGGACCTGCACTCCATTGCGACGCATATGGCGCACTAATTCCGTGGCTTCCCGGACAAGATGAATGAGATTGGTTTCGGCGCTCCGCAAGGGCTCGATGGCGACGATAACCCCGGTATTGTCGGAGGCTTCCGCACAGTATCCGAGGAAATCTCGGAACTGCAGCATCGCCGTTTCACGCGGGAAACCGTCAGGAACGTTGCGCGCCCCCCCGCTTCCAAGAACAATGACCTTGCCGCCGACCTCGGCCGCTCTTCTGAGCGCCGTATCGACGTACCGGCGCAGCCATTCGGTATCGATCTCCGGCCCCACGATCTTGCCGGTTCTCACAAAGGAATTGAACGCTTCCGGCACGAGGCGCATGGACGTGATCTTATTGCGCTGGTCCGCCCAGTCTTCGTCGTCCACCTCCGGTATTAGATCCGCCGCCACGGACAGTTCGATATAGTCATAACCGGCTTCCGCAATGCTGTTCGCATCGTGGATACTCGCACATACTCCGAAACGCATCTTCCACTCCTCCTTGATCGCTCGTCGCAACGACTGATGAAGCTATCGACGCACCACAACTCGGCCGGGTTCCTTGCTTTCGGAACTCCCCGCGTGGGTCTCGACCGACCATTTACTCGCTTGCCGGGCCTGAGTAGTTTACTTTCGCGGCGTCACGGGACGCAATTCTTCCGGATGATCGCGGAGATAATTCAACAACCGCCGACGTTTTTCCGGGCCACGTCCATCTCCATCTATGCTTCAATTATAACCTTCCACAACGCACGGAAGGTTATAATTCTTTCTAGAAGGCGATACCACCCAATTTTCCACATGCGGCGAACGAGGAACGCGAGCGTAGGTGTCGAACATACTGTCTAGATTAGACTGATGGCTGTGAGGGGAAGCAATTGAAACTGGCGGCGTTTCCGAAATGCTATATGGACGAACTGTGCGTCCACCGAACCATGAGCGTCTTCGACTGGATCACGCTCGCGCGTGAACAGCTCAAACCCGTAGGCGTAACCGGATTGGAGATGTATCACGGGATGTTGCTGAGCCATGACCCGGGCTATCTGGCGGAAGTAAGGGCTGCTCATGAGGCGGCAGGCCTGGCCTGTCCCATGTTCTGCGCGTCACCGGATTTCACTTCGCCCGACCGTTCGCATCGAGACGCGGAAATGGAGCGACAGCGCGGTATGATCGCCGCTGCTTCCGCGCTCGGCGCCGGATACTGCCGCGTCCTCTCCGGCCAGCGCCGGCCCGAGGTGAGTCGAGAACAGGGCGTCGCCTGGGTGGTGGAGTGCATCAAAGACCTCCTGCCCTACGCCGCCGACCACGCGGTCGTCCTGATCATGGAGAATCACTTCAAGGACAACTACTGGCAGTTCCCGGAATTTGCCCAGCGGATGGAATTGTTCATAGAGATCGTGGACAAGATCGACAGCTCCTGGTTCGGCGTGAACTTCGATCCTTCGAACACTCTCCTGGCGAACGAGGATCCGCTCCAACTCCTGGAGCGGGTGAAGCACCGCGTGTTGACGATGCACGCCTCCGATCGGAGGCCAAAGCCCGGCGTGGAGATCGGGCCGGAAGGCATCACCGATTATAGCCAGCTTATCCACGGGGAGGTCGGCACGGGCATGATCGACTATGACGCCATCTTTACCCTCCTTGGCTCCGTGGGCTTCGATGGCTGGGTCTCCATCGAGGATGGGGTAAACGGCATCGAGGAGCTGCAGCGCTCAGCCCGCTTCCTGACTAAACTTATGGGGATATAGCGGTTTCTCGGGCCGCGCCATCACGGATGGTAGCGACGATCTCAAGCGGCCGCCCAGGCGCACCGAGCCGAAAGAGTGTCAGGTCTGTTTCCGAACCCGGTACGATCTGAGTTTGTAATGGATCCATTCCAAGGACGCGAGCGGGGTTTTCCGTTGCAAGGCGGATCACCGTTCCCATGCTCCATCCGGTCATCTGAAGCGCATTTGCCACACAGACATCCAGCAAATGACCGGCTCCCGCCAGATACGGCGTGCCGGCAAGCACCACCTTGCCGGACGCCAGCACTTCATGCCGGTCGTTATCGTACAGGCCCGGTGGGCAGCCGCCCAGGGAGACGGAGTCGCTTACCAGGACCAGCCGATCGGGCCCCTTGCCCCGCGCCATACTTTTCACCACGGCGGCCGGCAAATGATGTCCGTCGGCGATGATCGTCGCCGTGAGTCCATCGTCCGCAAGCTGATCCCAGATATAGTTCGGATGCCTGCGCATAATTGCATGCGCTCCGTTGCCCAGATGAGTCGATAGGGATGCCCCGGCAAGCACGGCATCATGGATCTGATCTGCGTTCGCAGCCGTGTGACCTATAGAAACCACCACGCCGCTATTAACCAGTCGCGCGATGAAGGGAAGCGCCCCGGGCCGCTCCGGTGCAAGGGTGACGATCTTGATCCGACCCTCGGCCGCCTCCTGCCAGGCCGCGAATTCGGCCCAGTCCGGATCCCTGAGATGCTCGAGCGGGTGCGCGCCGCGTGGGCCCTCTTCTGAAGAAAGATAAGGCCCTTCCAGATGAATTCCAGGAAAAGACCGTAAAAGGTCGTCGTCCTGACGCATTGCGCTCGTAAGCGAGCGGAGGCTTGCCGCGATCGCTTCCCGGGATCCGGTTACGATCGTAGGGCATACCTTCGTCGTTCCTGCCCGTGCCGCCAACTCCATAATCCGCCAGGGAGCTTCGTCGTGCCGGTGCGCGGGAGTCCACGATCCGAGGTTAAAGTCATAGCCGCCATATCCGTTGAGTTGAAGATCGATAAAGCCAGGCGCGATCCAGACGTCCGCATCACCGAAGTAATCAGGCGCTCGATTTATGGGAATGGCCACGAACGGCTCAATCGAAACGATGCGCCCGTCTTCCAGAGTGATTAGAACCTCTGCCTCCGTGGAGCACAGCTTGCCGCGAATTCGCATAACGCCCCCTATCGCCAGATGCCTACATTGATTTTTCGATAAGTGACGCAGATTCGCGGTCAAGATAGAGGCGTGTGTTCGGATGCTGTTGTAAGATGGAAGCGGGGTGAGTCGGATCCACGGGACCGGTGACACTATTTCTCACCGCAGCGGCCTTCCGTAAATCGGGAACGGAACATTGAATGGCTACCGCCTTCATGATCTGGCGGATCGACATGGAGATGGCCTGGGTAGGCACGGCGGCCAGATCCGGAAACCACCCTTCCCCCACCTGCTGAAGCCGGCACGCCTCATCGAGCGCGACGACGATATAGGGCTCTTCCGTTTGAAAGTCGGCGGGCGGATCGTTGAAAGCAAGGTGCCCATTTTCCCCAATCCCGATGAAGGCCACATCGACCCTGCGTCCCTCGAGCGCGGCATTCAATCGCATGCGTTCCGCTTCATAATCTCCCTCCGCGTCGATGTAATGAAAGGCGGCAAGAGGCACAGGAAGCCGTTCGACAAAGCGCTCTTTTAAATATTTACGAAAGGAGGCCGCATGTGTGATGGGCATGCCGACATACTCGTCCAGGTGGAAACCCGTAACTTTGCTCCAATCGATATCCGGAGCCTGCGTGAGCGCGTCAAGCATCTCGAATTGCGAGGCGCCCGTCGCGACAACGATCGTGCAGTCGCCGCTACGCTCGATTGCGGCGCGAATAAGCACCGCGCCTTCGCGTGCCGCCCTCCGCCCGAGTTCCAACTTATTTGGCGCAATGATGATTTCCATGGGGGTGTCCTTTACCATGCCTGGTTACGTCGATTTAGCGCCCGGACCGTGGTCAGGCTTCGACCGTTGGTGAAGCGTCGTGGGTGTGATCGGAAGCATGCGCCTCCAGACGGCAATAGCGCTCCGTAAAATCGCAGCCGACACATTCCGTCTCGATCGTCGAGTGGCGTACCTGATAACGTTCCGCGAGGAGCGTTTTGACCTCGCCCACCACGCTGGAAGCGCGGGAAATATCCGCTTCGAGAATGCGTAGGTGACAGGAAAGCGCGTTCATTCCATCCGCGATCGTCCAGACATGAAGATCATGCACGTCCATCACTCCGGATATCCGTTGCATGGAGCCTGCCATCTCGTCCACATCCAGGCCACGGGGCGTGCCTTCAAGCAGCACATTGATGGTTTCCAGGATGATGCCCCAGGAAGAGTATACGATAAAGCCGCCGATCAACAGGGAGACGATAGGGTCCGCGTAATACCAATGCGTAAAATAGATCACGGCGCCCGCCACGACGACGCCGGCGGAGGAAAGTGCATCCCCCACCATATGGATGAAGGCGCTGCGCATATTCACGCTGTGCGCTGCCTCCCCACGCAGCCAGAGCGCGATCACGGTGTTCATGAACAGGCCGCACAAGGCCACGGCCATCATCGGTCCGCTTTCGACGGGCGCCGGCTGGACAAACCGTCGGTACGCTTCCCAGAAGATAAACGCGGCGATGACAAGCAAGGTCATGGAATTGAAAAGTGCGGTCAGTATCCCGACTCGATGGTAGCCATAGGTCTTGCTGGGGTTCGGGGGCCGGCGAGCAATAGTGATTGCATACCAGGAGAGCCCCAGGGCGAGTCCGTCGGTCACGTTGTGTCCGGCGTCCGACAGCAGCGCAAGGCTATTTGACCGCAGGCCCACCACCGCTTCCAGCGCAACAAAGAGAAAGGTGAGCGTGATCGACAGGCGCAGTCGCCCTTCGCTCATTCCCTCCGCGCCGTGGTGATGGCCATGTCCACCGTGCGGGTGATCATGATCGTGATTGTGTGCGCAGGCAGCCAAGTATTTGCTCCGCTTTCTTTACGGTCGTCCCGTGCGGGGCAAGTGTGCAGCCACCGTCTAGAAACGATCCCCAGTCCAATACGTTTCACTCGGCCTCTTAGTAAACCGTGAGGTCAAACAAAAAACAAGAGCAGTCCAAGGACGATTAGGATACTCCCGATGGCCAATCCTTCATTGCGTTCCAGCCACTTTAGATTGAGCCGCTGAAGTCCATGGAGCGTCAGCCAGATCAACGTCAACATGATCGTGAGCGTGGTCGCTCCCATCACAACGCTCACCAGCAAAATGACGCTCCATGCCATGGTTGACGCGGCAACATAGACGGAAAGCAGATCCAGACAGGGCGAAAGCGTCATGCCAAGCACCAGCGCCCCGATCACCGTCGGGGCGGATCCCATACGGCGCCATCGCGAGGCGCCACTCCCGGATTCCGGCAAAGACGATGCGCTCGGGTCTTCCGAAACGCCATCCAGATCATGGCTGTGACCGTGATGATGACACCCGCCCTTGCCTTTCAGATTAGGAATCGCGAAGTAGAATCCCAGCGCGATCAGGAAGACGGCGGTCACCGCGTGCTCCAGAGACGCCGGGATGGCTTTCCACAGCAGCGTCTTCCCGAGTGTAATCAATACCAGTCCGAAAACGGTCGTCATCACCACATGGCCCGCGCCGGCGAGAAAGGCAACGGTCAGTGTCTTCCGATTGGGCCAGCGTTGCGCCCTGCCCACAATGGCAAATGCGAGCCAGTGCGACGGAATCAATGCGTGGAGCCCCGCGACCGAAACCGTCAACAGCAAAAGAGCTCCCGGCTTGCCTGCGGCTCCTATCCATGAATGCAAATCCTACACTCTGCTTCCCTGTGTTGCCATGCTTTCAAACAAGTTGGCAAGGCCGAGGGCAACACCTCTTGACCGCCACCGACACGCTTCCGTTCAATCGCACCCTATTCGATTGCATCGCGCCCTTCGTCTCCGGTCCGTATCCGAACCGCCTCGAGCACGGGAATCAAGAAAATCTTGCCGTCGCCGATCTCTCCCGTATGCGCCGCTTTCGCGATCACATCCGCAACCAGCCGAGCTTCATTCTCCGGCACAACGATTTCGATCTTCACTTTTTGAAGCAGATTCACCGTGTATTCCGCTCCCCGGTAGTGCTGAGTAAACCCCTTCTGATTGCCTACGCCACGCACCTCCGTGACGGTCA
>JBBRKX010000096.1:0-9479 GCA_038231675.1 Chthonomonadales bacterium
GCATGGACGCGCTGTTGGAGCGGTTTCGTAAAGTAAATCATCACGTTCCGACAGAGGATAACGTTGAATTCATTAAAGGAATGGTCCATTGCCAGGTTATGGCGCGAAAAGACCATGTTATCTCGCAACGAACTTCGGAACATCGCGTTCCCATAGCCGCTGGTGTAGTAGTCGGAAAGTTTTCCCTTTCCCCCCGCCTGAATATAGTTGATTGCGTTCTTCTCCGTCACGTCCAGCGGATAGATCCCCTCTCGCGCCTGCTTTAGAACGGTTTCATCCATGTCCGTGGCATAGAGCCGGCATCGCTCATAGAGACCTTCCTCCTGCAAGAGGATCGCCATCGAATAAACTTCTTCGCCTGTAGAGCACCCCGCATGCCAGATACGCACGAAAGGATACGTATGCAGAAGCGAAGCAACCCGCGTCCTGAACGTCAGAAAAAACGAGGGATCCCGAAAGAACGACGTGACGTTCACGGACAGCGTATACAGGAAGCGGCGCATGCAGGCAGAATCGTGCAGCAGTCTTTCCTGAAGGCCGGATATCGTGGCGACGCCTTCCGATTTCAGCGCGAGTGCGACACGTCGCCGCAACGAGGCGTACGCATACTCGCGGAAGTCATAACCGTACTGATGATAAAGGGCCTCTAATAAAAGCTTGACTTCGAGAGTTTCCAGTTCCGAGGCTACCGCTGGATCCTCGTCGATTTTCTGTTCCACGCTTGTTCCTACCGGATCCACTAATATTCCCTGACCGCCCGCCTGATATTGTGAACCTATCATAATTACAATTATTCCTGCCTTCACGGCCTTGAGATTATCAGCCGGCTTCGCTCCTCGTCCGCAGGATAAGACGAGGAGCGTCGCCTCATTTTACTTGTAAAGCCACACGCGCAGAAGCGACAGCAATTGTTCCGTATCCACGGGTTTTGCGATGTAATCCGACGCGCCGGCTTCAATACATTCTTCACGGTCGCCTTTCATCGCTTTCGCCGTAAGCGCGATAATGGGCAGTGTTTTGCTCTTCGCTCGCTTCCTAATTTCCCGCATTGTCTCGAAACCGTCCATTTCCGGCATCATTACGTCCATCAAGACGATATCGATGTCCGCTGTGTTCTGTAAAATTTCGATTGCGTCTTTCCCGGTCTCCGCATAGAGCGATTCCATCCGATGATGTTCGAGCAAACTGGTCAACGCAAAGATATTTCGGATGTCATCGTCGACGATCAGCACCTTCTTTCCCGCGATCACCGGGTCCGCGAGGCGAACCTGTTCAAGCATTTGAAGCTTCTGCGGCGGGAGGTTGGCCTGAACGCGATGGAGGAACAGGGTGGTCTCGTCGAGCAAACGTTCGGGAGATTTGGCGTCTTTGAGAATGATCGTGTCCGCGAATTTTCGGAGTTCCGTTTCTTCTTTCCGGGTAAGCTCTTTGCCGGTATAGACGATCACCGGAAGTGCATGAAGCGCCGGAAGCTGTCGCAGCTTTCCGATCAGCTCAAAGCCCGTCATGTCCGGCAGCCCGAGGTCCAGCACCATACACTCATATGGTTCCGCCGCGAGGGCGGCGAGGGCCTCTGCTCCCGTGCTTACCAGCGTGGTCTTGACATCCCCGTTGCCGATCAATTCGACGATACTGTTGCGCTGCACCTCATCGTCTTCCACCACCAGCAAGCGCTTGACTTTTCGCTCTACAAACCCTTTGATATTGGAAAGGGCGTCATCCAGCACTTCCTTTGTGACCGGCTTATGCAGATAGGCCAGCGCGCCCTGTTTCAGGCCACGTTGCCGCGCTTCGGTCCCCGATATGATATGCACAGGAATATGGCGTGTGTTGGGATCGTGCTTGAGCCGATCGAGCACCGTCCACCCATCCACGTCCGGAAGCCCTAGATCCAGCGTGATCGCATGAGGATGGAACTTGCGCGCAAGAGGCAGTACGGCCTCGCCGCCGGCGGCGACAATGCCCTTGAATCCTTTTTCTCGCGCACGGTCCAGCAGGACACGGGCGAAGGTGGGATCATCCTCGACGATCAATAGGATCTGATCTCCCGTCTCAATCGAGCTCCGATCGTCTCCAACGTCGCCCGGCATCATCAACACGGGGTCCGATTCGGGCCCCAGCGTAATTCCCTTTGTGATCGAAAGGGAGTTCAGCGCCAGATCGATGATACTTTCCGGCGTCGGGGAGGGCGTCTCCACAACCGCCACGCCACCGCCGGAATCCGACGGAGGAGGAGCGATCGCCGCCTGATTCGGCCTCGGTATTTGTCGCAGCATCCCCTCGTCGGGCAACTGAGGCACATACAGCGTAAAGGTGCTCCCTTCGCCAACCACGCTCACCAGTCGGATCTCGCCGCCCAACAGCTTTGCGATCTCACGGCTGATGGAAAGCCCGAGGCCGGTGCCTCCATATTTTCGGCTTGTCGTCCCGTCGCCCTGCTGAAACGCTTCGAACACCATCCTTTGACGATGGCCCGGTATGCCTATCCCCGTGTCGCTCACCGAAAAGGCGATCACATGCGCGGCGCGGTTCAATATCTCCTGATCTCGGCTCCAGCCGGAATCGGCCGTCTGAATGCGCAGGGCAACCTGTCCGCGCTCCGTGAATTTCAATGCATTGGAGAGGAGGTTGCGAATGACCTGCTGGAGACGTTGCATGTCGGTCTCCACGAATTGCGGCAGGTCGCTTGCGAGCTCGGTCAAAAAGTCGAGTCCCTTGTCTTGAGCGACTTCACGGAAGTTGCGGTCCACGTAGTCCTGCAGGTCCCGGAAAGAGACCTGTGTATTTTCAACCGTCATCGTTCCCGACTCGATCTTGGCAAGGTCCAGGATCTCATTGATGAGGGCCAGGAGATCATTGCCGGAAGAGTAGATCGTCGTCGCGTAGTTCGTCTGCTTCGGAGTGAGGTTGCCTTCTCCGTTTTCCGACAGGAGTCGGGAAAGGATCAGCATGCTGTTGAGCGGCGTGCGGAGTTCATGGGACATGTTCGCAAGGAACTCGGACTTGTACTTCGAAGTCAGCGTGAGTTGTTCGGCCTTTTCTTCCAAATCCTGTCGCGCGATCTCGATCTGCCGGTTCTGGCGCTCGACCTCATGGTTCTGCTCAGAGAGCATTTGCGCCTTTTCCTCCAGCTCCTCGTTTGTTTGCTGAAGCTCTTCCTGTTGCTCCTTCAAACGCTCTTCGGAAGCTTGAAGCGATTTGGCCTGGAGTTCCAGCCGACTGTTGGTCTCTTGCAGCTCCTGTTGCTGGTTCTGCAGCTCGAGGGTCAGGGATTGCGACTGCTTCAAAAGCTCTTCCGTACGCATGTTCGCGGCCAGCGTGTTCAGAACGATACCGATGCTTTCCGTCAATTGATCCAGGAAGGTGAGGTGAATATCGCTGAATCGATTGAACGACGCGAGTTCCATAACGGCCAGAACATCCCCTTCAAACAGTATGGGGAGGACAACAATGTTCCTTGGCGTGGCCTGTCCCAGGCCGGAGCTCACCTGGATGTAATCGTCGGGAACTTCTGTAAGCAGGATGCGCTGCTTCTCAAGGACGCACTGTCCGACGAGCCCTTCGCCCAGCCGAAACCGATTGGCGAGTTGCTTACGCTCCTGGTAACCGTAACTTGCCAGCAGCTTGAGGAATGTCTCTTCCCCTCCGGCCTCGTTGAAGTAGAACACTCCGGCCTGTTCGGAAACTAGCGGCGCGAGTTCGGAAAGGATAAGTCGTGCCACGGTAAGCAGGTCCCGCTGCCCCTGGAGCAAGCGGGTGAAGCGGGCGACGTTCGTTTTCAGCCAGTCCTGGTCGGTATTGATCCGCGTCGTGTCACGGAGGTTTCGAATCATCTCGTTCAGGTTGTCTTTAAGCGAAGCAACCTCTCCGGCGGCTTCCACTGTGATGGAACGGGAAAGGTCGCCCGTGGTCACTGCGGTGGCTACCTCCGCGATCGCACGGACCTGGGTCGTCAAGTTTGCCGCGAGGCGGTTTACGTTATCGGTCAGGTCACGCCATGTTCCGGCCGCCCCAGGCACGCTCGCCTGCCCGCCAAGCTTCCCTTCGATACCGACTTCGCGGGCCACCGTGGTGACCTGATCCGCAAAGGTCGCGAGGGTATCGATCATAGCGTTGATCGTATCCGCGAGCTCTGCGATCTCGCCTTTCGCTTCGAGGACTAGTTTCTGCTTCAGGTTTCCGTTTGCGACGGCCGTAACGACCCGAGCGATGCCGCGTACCTGGCTGGTGAGGTTTCCTGCCATGAGGTTGACATTGTCGGTGAGGTTCTTCCAGGTGCCGGCAACGCCCTTCACGTCCGCCTGCCCGCCGAGCTTGCCTTCCGTTCCTACTTCACGCGCCACACGCGTGACTTCGGAAGCAAAACCGTTCAACTGATCGACCATCGTATTGATCGTGTTCTTCAGCTCGAGGATTTCGCCTCTTGCGTCCGCAGTGATCTTTTTGGAGAGGTCGCCGTTTGCAACCGCAGTCGTGACGTCGGCAATGTTGCGCACCTGCCCTGTCAGGTTGCTCGCCATCGAGTTGACGCTGTCGGTGAGGTCTTTCCACGTTCCGGCAACGCCTTTCACTTCGGCTTGACCACCCAGCTTACCATCGGTGCCGACTTCGCGGGCGACACGCGTAACTTCGGAGGCGAAACCGTTAAGCTGGTCGACCATGATGTTGACCGTATTCTTCAGCTCGAGGATTTCGCCGCGTACGTCGACCGTGATCTTCTTGGAGAGGTCGCCGTTTGCAACGGCCGTGGTGACGTCGGCAATGTTTCTTACCTGACCGGTCAGGTTGCTTGCCATCGAGTTGACGCTGTCGGTAAGGTCTTTCCACGTGCCCGACACGCCCTTCACTTCCGCCTGACCGCCGAGCTTTCCATCGGTGCCTACCTCACGCGCCACACGCGTAACTTCCGAAGCAAAGCCATTGAGCTGATCGACCATGATGTTGATCGTGCTCTTGAGTTCCTGGATCTCGCCCCTCGCGTCCGCAGTGATCTTTTTGGAGAGGTCGCCGTTTGCGACAGCCGTCGTGACTTCAGCGATGTTGCGCACCTGATTGGTAAGGTTGCTGGCCATGAAGTTGACGTTGTCCGTCAGATCCTTCCACGTTCCCGATACGCCCTTCACTTCCGCCTGCCCGCCGAGCTTGCCGTCCGTGCCTACTTCGCGAGCCACACGGGTGACTTCGGAGGCGAACGCGCCCAGCTGGTCGACCATGGTGTTGACCGTCTTCGCGGTGCGCAGAAATTCCCCTGTGAGCGGACGGCCATCGATGTCCAGCGCCATGGTTTGCGACAGGTCGCCATTTGCGACCGCTCCGATAACGCGGGCCACTTCGGTGGTGGGCTGGACAAGATCCACCACGAGGGTATTCACAGCCTCGATGCAATCGCGCCATCCGCCATGCGCACCACTCAGGTTGGCGCGCTGATTCGTTTTGCCCTCTTTACCCACGACGTTGCTGATGCGCGTCATTTCACCGCACAGTTTCTCGTTCGCTTCGATGATATCGTTCAGCACATCGGAGACTTTACCGGCGACGCCGGTGTGATCGAGAGGCATCCTGACGGAAAAATCGCCTTTCTTAACGGCGGTCAGGATGGTAAGCAACTGTCTTGGATCGATCTGATCCACTTCGACAGATTCCGTACGCATTACGTTGTTCTCCTGCAGATGGATTGGTGTGGGCGGTTGGCAGCGAGCCCTATATCAATGGTACATCGCGCACTCGGCACGGACAGCACGGCCTATCGTCAAGTAACGTGAGGGGGACGGATGCCGGGTTTATTCGGATAAAGCGCAGTCGGACAAATTTAATAAATATAGGGAACCCTTCGCGTACGTCGCACGACGTACCTGACCTGAAATACGCATAATTCGCCGCAACCATTCCAACCTGACCGGAAGGAGAGCGGAACCCGGGTGACGAACTTAGCCGTAAGGCGGTTCGCCCCAGGATCCTGCGGCGGGAAAGAGTGGATCCCATGGTTTTTTCCTGGTTTCGCAATCGCCATCGGGCCGAGCTTCTGGAACAACCATTTCCAGATGCATGGATGGAATTCCTGCAAGCAAACGTTCCTCAGTACGCCGACCTCGCGACGGAAGAGCAGAAACAGCTTTGTGACGACATCCGAGTATTCATCGCGGAAAAGAATTGGGAAGGCTGTGGAGGTCAGCGGATCACGGACGAGGTTCAGGTGACGATCGCGGCGTATGCTTGCCTGCTCATCCTGAACATCAAGCACGATTATTACCCGGATGTCGAGTCGATCCTGGTCTATCCGTCCGGTTACGACGTGAAGAATCGTGTGGCGGACGCCTCCGGCGTCGTGGACGAAGCGCCCGCGCATCTGCTGGGAGAGGCATGGAAACAGGGACCGGTCGTCCTTTCATGGGTCGACGCGTTGGTAGGCGGACAGGACTCGAAAGACGGCCACAATGTCGTCCTGCATGAGTTCGCCCACAAACTCGATCTGCTCGACGGAGCGGCGGACGGCGTTCCGCGATTGGAATCCGACGGCGACTACGATCGATGGTCGGACGTGATGAGCGCCGAATACGAAATGCTCGTCCAGCAGTCGGAGCAAGGGAAAGCCTCGCTCCTCGATAGTTACGGCGCCACCAATGCGGCCGAATTTTTCGCCGTGGCGACCGAGTGTTTCTTTGAAAAGCCCGGTCAGATGCTGCAATCGCATGCGCGCCTCTACGAGGTGATGAAAGCGTTCTACCGGCAGGACCCCGCCGCCCGTGCCACAGGGCGACAGGGCGTGCATACGGCGGATGCTTTAGAGACCGTCAAGAGTTTGATAAATCACCATTGAGAAAACACCATTGAGGGAAGTCACCGATGCCTATTCGCCCGTTCCACCGTATTCTCGTCGCCAACCGAAGCGAGATCGCGATTCGAATCTTTCGCGCCTGCTCCGAGATGGACATTCGCACGGTGGGTATTCATTCCAAGGAAGATCGCGCGGCGCTGCATCGATTGAAAGCCGACGAAACGTATGCGCTCCCCGAGAGCCGGGATCCTCTGAAAGCCTATTTGGACATTCCGACCATCGTGGACATCGCCCGCACCCATGACGTGGATGCGATCCATCCGGGTTATGGGTTCCTTTCGGAGAATCCCGATTTCGCGCGGGCGTGTGAGGCCGGCGGCATCGTGTTCATCGGGCCGCCGCCGGCCGTCCTGGATTCGATGGGCGACAAAACGGCCGCGCGGCGCAACGCCCAGCAGCTAGGCATCCCCGTCGTTCCCGGCACGGACCAGCCGCTTGCCAATGCGGAAGTAGCGGCGGAATGGGCGGAAAAGGTCGGATATCCCGTTATCCTGAAGGCATCGTTTGGTGGAGGCGGCCGGGGAATGCGCGTCGCGCGCAACCCGGCGGAGTTGGCGGAATACTTCACGGCCGCCACGCGAGAGGCGGAAGCGGCGTTCGGGAAGGGAGATATCTTTCTCGAAAAGTATCTGCTGCACCCGAAGCACATCGAGGTCCAGATACTGGCGGACATGTATGGCAATACGCTTCATCTCTTCGAACGCGACTGCTCCGTCCAACGCCGACATCAGAAGGTGATCGAGATTGCCCCCAGTATTTCGATCCCAGACGCGGCCCGTAACAATATGCTTGCCGACGCGGTCCGCCTGGCCAAAGCCGTGGGATACGTGAACGCCGGAACGGTGGAGTTCCTTGTCGATGCGGATGGCAACCACTACTTCATCGAGATGAACCCGCGCGTTCAGGTCGAGCATACGGTGACGGAGATGATCACCGGAATCGACATCGTTCGCTCGCAAATCTTGATCGCGGAAGGGCATGCGCTTTCCGATCCGGAAGTGGCCCTTCCTAACCAGGATGCGGTCCAGAAGCGCGGCTATGCCATCCAGTGCCGGATCACCACGGAAGACCCCGCGAATAACTTTATTCCGGATTACGGCCGCATCTCCCACTACCGCTCCGCAGGCGGCTTCGGCATCCGCCTCGACGGCGGCACGGCCTTCACCGGAGCCGTCATCACTCCGTTTTATGACTCCATGATCGTAAAGGTCTCGGCATCCAGTCTCACATTTCAGGACGCATGCAACAAGTTAGGACGCGCCCTGAGCGAGTTTCGTATCCGGGGCGTCAAAACCAATATTCCGTTTCTCGAAAACGTGATTCGCAACTCGACGTTTCGCGCGGGCGGATGCACCACCACCTTTATCGAAGAGACTCCGGCGCTCTTCTCCTTTCCCCGCGCCGCCGACCGTGCGTCCCGCCTGCTGGAGTTCATCGGGGACGTCATCGTGAACGGCAACCCGCATGTGCCCAAAGGCAGCAAACCTAAGAAGCTTCGCCCAATCGTCCTTCCACCCGTTCAGCGCGAGCTAAAACCGGTGGCCGGCACGCGCGACAAACTCAAGGAGCTTGGGCCGGAAAAGTTCGCCGCATGGGTGCGTGCGCAGAAGCCGCTGCTGGTCACGGACACCACGATGCGCGACGCGCACCAGTCGCTCCTGGCCACACGCATGCGCACGTTCGACATGCTGCCCGTGGCGGAAGCGATCGCGCGGGACTTTCCGGGCCTCTTTTCCCTGGAAATGTGGGGCGGAGCCACCTTCGACGTCACGATGCGGTTTCTCTTCGAGGACCCATGGGAACGCCTGGCGGCGCTGCGTGAGCGTGTTCCGAACATTCTCTTCCAGATGCTGCTGCGTGGTTCCAACGCGGTGGGTTACACCAACTATCCCGACAATGTGGTGAAAGAGTTCGTCCGGGTTGCGGCGCGCAACGGAATCGATGTCTTCCGCGTTTTCGACTCGCTCAACTATGTGCCCGCCATGCTTCCCGCGATCGAGGCCGTGCGCGAAGCGGGCGCGATCGCCGAAGCTGCGATCTGTTACAGCGGGGACCTCTTCGATCCCGCGCGTCCCAAATTCCACATAGAATACTACGTGCGCCTGGCGAAGGAACTGGAAAAAGCCGGAGCCACGATGCTGGCGATCAAGGACATGGCCGGGCTCTGCCGGCCGTTTGCAGCGCGCAAACTGGTCGAGACTCTGCGCCAGGAGGTCGGCCTTCCGGTGCATTTCCATACGCATGACACGGCGGGCGGGCAGGTTGGGTCGCTCCTCTTCGCTTCCGATGCGGGAGTAGACGTCGTGGATGCGGCAATCAGCTCGCTTTCCGGTCTTACCAGCCAGCCCAGCATGGAGGCCCTCGTGGCGGCGCTCCAGCGGCAGGAGCGCGACACGGGGTTGGACCTTTATGCCCTCATGCGCCATGCCGATTACTGGCTCGCCGTGCGGGAACGGTACGCGCCGTTTGAAAGCGACCTGAAGACCAGTTCCGGCGATGTCTATCTCCACGAGATTCCGGGTGGACAGTACAGCAACCTTCGGCCGCAGGCGGAAGCGATGGGAGTCGGCGACAGGCTCCCGGAATTGAAGAGGATGTACGCGGCTGTCAATGAGATGCTGGGCGACATCGTCAAGGTGACCCC
>JBBRKX010000097.1:0-9473 GCA_038231675.1 Chthonomonadales bacterium
GAGGATGGTGACGATTTGCTCGTCGGTGAAGCGTTTCTGTTTCATGTGTTTGTCTCCTTGGTGGGATAATTATCCCAGAAGACTAACACTTCCTGTGGCACGCAAAACGGGGAGCATTGCACGGTCGGAAACATCTTCTCGCTGGAAACAATATTAGAAATTTGTAATATTCTGAAATCACCTGCAAAGCAACAGGAGAAATCGCAGGAATACGCTTGCAGCGCGAGGCTCCGGCGTTCGCGCCTTACACCTTCAAGTCGTGGTTTGCTGCAAGAGAAAGGGCAAAGGGCAACCGCGAACAGGGCAAAGCGCGCGTGATTTCTACGTTTCGCGCCCGACACGCTCTGCCGCCCGACCCGAACGCGCCTCGTTCGCGCAATTACGGCATGTACGACGTTCCGGCTGCCAATCAGTCGTCCGCGAACCGTACCAATCGCGTGATATTGTGGACAGACACGTTCAATGACCACTTCCACCCGGCGATCATGAAGCTGGCCGATGAGGAAGCGCTGATGAAAAAGATGGGCGTGGACTTCCACGCTCCGGAAGACGGTTGCTGCGGCATGGCAGGCGCATTCGGATTCGAGCAGGTCGAGCATTACGATGTGGCGCAGAAGTACGTCCACGCGCCCAAAACCGCCGCGTATTACGCGAAAACGGCGAAGGTTCTGGGGATGAGCGCTCTGGCTGACGGCGAAACTGCGGAGGGGATAACAGCATGGCGGAATTTCGTTGCGATCTGGGGCAGACCGGCAGGGCGCTGCCGCATTTCTGGGAACATTGTCTGGGGAGCGGCCATGCCCGCCTGTCACTGCGCGCCGACTGGCAGGCGCAGTTGAAGCGCGTACACGCGGAATTGGGCGTCCGGCACGTCCGGTTTCACGGCCTGCTTGATGACAAAACGGGGACGCTCATCTGCCAGAACAAAGAGCTGCTGTACTCCTTCTTCAATGTGGATCAGGCGTATGACTATATTCTTTCTCTGGGCATGAATCCGCTCGTGGAGCTGAGTTTCATGCCCAGTACGATTGCGTCCGGCGATCAAACCGTGATGCACTATGCGGCCAATGTCACACTGCCTGCCGATTATGGGCGTTGGGCCGCGCTGATTGAGAAACTGGCGAGGCACTGGATTGTGCGTTACCACCTGGACGTGGTGCGAACGTGGCCGATGGAAGTGTGGAACGAACCCAATATGAAGTCGTTCTGGCCGGCGGGCCAAGAGGCGTATTTTCAGTTATACCGTTACACGAGTCTGGCGTTGAAAAACGTGGATGCAGGCTTGCAAGTCGGGGGGCCGGTGACCGCGAAGTGCGCGTGGATACCCGAATTCCTGCAATTTTGCGAGACGAACCGGCTGCCGGTTGACTTCGTTTCTACGCATACGTACCCCACCGATGCGGTCGGTTCGCCGGGACAGAACACGCTGGAAGAACTCGCGCACAGTCGGCGCAGCATTTTGCGGGAACGCGCGGCAAAGGCGCGGCGTGAGGCAGGCGACCGTCCGCTGTACTTCACCGAATGGAGTTCCTCCTCCAATGTGCAGGATTCGCTGCATGATGAGTCCTTTGCCGCGGCGTACATCGTCAAGACGCAACTGGAGAATATCGGCCTGGTGGACGGATTCAGCTACTGGGCGTTCTCCGACATCTTCGATGAGAACTTCTTTCCGTCCGAGCCGTTTTCCGGCGGCTTTGGCCTGCTCAATCTGTATGGCATCGCCAAGCCATCCTATCGCGCCTATCAGTTATTGCATCACATCGGCGAGGAACTGCTGCTCACGGACGGGCTGCACTCCACTGTGGATGCGTGGGTGATTCGGGGCAAGAATGGATTGACTCTGATGTTCACCAATCTGGCCCTGCCCGAACATCTCATTCGCGCCGAGACGGTACGCATGACGCTGGCGCAGTGCGACCCGCCGACAGGCGTATGGGCGCAACGGATTGATACGGAGAACGCCAACCCGAAGCGGCTGTGGCAGGAGATGGGATCGCCGCGCTATCTGAATGCGCAGCAGGTGGAACTGTTGGAAGCAGCTTCGGCCTGCGTCCCCGCGCCCCTGCCCTACAAATATGAAGAACAAACGCTGGAACTGGAACTCGTTTTGCCGCCGCAGTCGGTTACGGCGATAACCGTGACGACGACAGGCATAACGCCCCTGCCGGACGCCTGACAAGAGGAATGGACACATGACGATGCCGCAGACCGACCCGGATACCGAACTATTGTTGAGATTGCAGCAGGACAGCTTTCAGTTCTTCGCACAGGTGCGAAACCCTACCAATGGCCTGGTGCAAGACTCGTCGCTGCCCGGCAGTCACGCCAGCATCGCCTCCGTGGGACTGGCAATGACCTCTTCCCTTGTGGCTGTGGAGCGCGGCCATATGTCGCGCCATGAGGCTCTGGAACGGACGCTTGCTACTCTACGCTTCTTTCGAGACAGCCCACAGGGGACAGAGCCGGATGCGACGGGTTACAAAGGCTTCTACTACCACTTTCTGGACATGCAGACCGGACGCCGCGCGGGCAATTGTGAGCTGTCGTCCATTGATACCGCTCTGCTCGTGGCAGGCTTTCTGGCGGCGGCGCGCTATTTCGACCGGGCGCATGGGGAGGAGAGCGAATTGCGTTCGCTGGTAGACGATCTGTACGGGCGCGTGGAGTGGGATTGGATGCTGAACGATGGGGCGGTGATCTCGAACGGCTGGAAGCCGAAAAGCGGGTTTCTGCCACATAGCTGGAAGGGTTACAGCGAGGGTTCATTGTTGTATCTGCTCGCTCTCGGTTCGCCCACGCATACGATTTCGCCCGCCTGCTGGCTGGACTGGACTTCCACGTACATCTGGAAGCAGGTATATGATTGGGAGTACCTGTACGCCGAGCCGCTGTTCATCCACCAACTGCCGCACTGCTGGATAGACTTCCGGTTTATTCAGGACGCGTACATGCGGGAGAGAGTAACGGACTACTTCGAGAACAGCCGCAGCGCCACGTATGCGCAACAGCAGTACGCGGTGGTGAATCCGCATGGTTTCGACGGGTATGGCGAACACTGCTGGGGGCTGACCGCTTCCGATGGTCCGGGACCTGCCCACCGTACCAGAGGAGGACACAGGATCACATTTCATGGCTACGACGCGCGCGGCATCCCCGACGGCCCGGACGACGGCACGATTACGCCCGCTGCTGTTGCCGCTTCGCTGCCCTTTGCGCCGGAAATCGTCATGCCCACTCTCCGGCGCTTCAAGGAGTTGGATCTGGGCCGACATACGCCCTACGGTTTCGGCGCGGCGTTCAACTTCACATTTGACGGCGCGACGGATGGGAAGCCGAATTGGGTGTCGAGGCATGTCTACGGTCTCAATGAGGGGCCGACCGTGATTATGATCGAGAATTATCTCAGCGGCTTTGTCTGGCGTCTGATGCGCGGCTGTCCTTATCTAAGGGCAGGATTGCAGCGCGCCGGTTTTCAAGGGGGCTGGCTGGTATAAGATGCGCCGCCAGGTCCGTCTGCTTCTCGCCTATTCGCCCATCCCTGTTAGCGTGTTGTAACGTTCGCCTGTGGCGCAGGTCACAGGCTGTATTTGAGAAAGGAAAGAACAATGAAGTAAGTGACACAAAGTTTGCGTCTGCTGAAACTGGCGCTTCCTCTTGGAGCGGCGCTGACGCTGGTATTGCCCGTGTTTGCCGACAAAGTGACCGTTCCGAAGGGAACCGATATCGTCCTCAATTTCGATATGGCGATGCAGGATACGACGGCCAAAGATGGCGACAAGGCCATGCTGAATGTGGACCAGGGTGTACAAGTGGATGGCAAGACGGTTATCAAAGCAGGTGCGCTGGTTCATGGCATGATTACAGCGGTCAAGAAGCGGGCGCGTTTTGGCATCAACGCCCGCCACGCTGCCCGCCGGATTTCGGCGCAGATGAGTACGGCCACGTTGCTTGATCTGGCGATTGGCAACCTGACCTAAATGATGGCTGAAAGAGCGGACAGCCAGAGGAAAGCGAGAATATAATGCAGGCACGCGCGGGGAGTGGGGAAAAGAGCGGGCAAAAACAGGAAGTGGTAGTGATCATGGGCGCGTCGGCAGGCATGGCGGGCTTTGCGGTCGCAGCCTGGTGGCGGCGAAAGCGCTGATGGAACATAATAGTATCAATAAGTCAGACGAAGCAGGACGTCCTATCGAGGCCATTCAGGAAAACAGAGAGACGCGACTAGATGCAATTGACGCTCCACCCGGATGGACGTACAACCCTTCTGCTTGGCCGCAGCGCGTTCCGGTTATCAGCATTGCCCTGCTGAACGGCGCAATTGCCGCATATCTGGCCGTGTGTCAGATATGGTTTCACGGGCAGGCGTGGGACCCCTTCTTCGGCAACGGCACACAACGCGTTCTGACTTCCAGCATATCGCAGGCGTTTCCAGTTTCCGACGCCGCCTTGAGCGCGGGCGCATATCTGCTGGAAGCGATTTTCGGCGCGTTGGGAGATGCTTGTCGCTGGCGAACCAAGCCCTGGCTCGTGCTGAGTTTTGACCTGCTCGTGCTGCCGCTGTTCCTGACGAGCATCGGTCTGATGATCTTGCAGCCGGTCGTGGTTCACGCCTGGTGCGGCCTGTGCCTGGCGATGCTGGTCGGGATGCTGCTGATGGTTCCCCTCGCGCTGGACGAAGCGATTGCCGCGCTACAGTTTCTGTTTCGCTCCTATCAACGCAATCAATCCTTGTCTGCGCTGTGGCATGTATTCTGGCACGGGGAGAAGTCCACACAGGGGCAGGCTGATGTCACCGCCTCCGAATCCATCCCACGCCCTTTGCCCCGCGTTGCCGCAGCAATTGCAGGCTTCACGCCGCCCTGGAATCTGGTCGTCTGTTGCGCGATTGGCCTCGGCTGTTTGGTCGCGCCCTCTGCGCTACATGCGGATTGGGACGCCGCCACAAGCCTCTACGTCACGGGCGCGCTGGCTATTGCGTTCAGCACACTTGCTATGGCGGAAGTGGCGCGTAGCCTCCGCTTTGCCTTGATGTTCTGTGGAGTATGGTTGCTGATTTTTGCTCCCTGGACGCTGTTGGGCGCATCCGCCGGCCTGAAGATTGTGGAGATGCTTATGGGTGCCGCGCTGATGGCGTTGAGCTATCCGCGCGGCCGCGTTCACGAAAGATACGCGGGATGGGAACGCTTCATGCTCTGAAGGTTCCGCTACTGACCTGCTTTATCCGCGTCCTCGATAGTATTTTGTGACTGCGGCAGTTCGTGCAGGTAGCCGTCGCGCGTGGTTTCTTCCGTAATCACCGATCGGATATGCAGTTCTAATTTCTCCCCTTTTGGCGCGGGCAGCTTCGTTTCCAGCGCGGCGACCCGCTCCGGCGCGAAGGAATACGGAGTACGCAGCACTGCCGTTACCCGCGCTTTGCTTCCTTCTTGTTGAAAACGCAGATCGGCCAGGTAAACGCCGGGATAGGCTCGCAGTTCGCGTTCTAAGCGGTGGCGTACATCGGTTTCAAAGGACTGCTTGGCAAGGGATTGGGAGAAGTCATATCCTAAAAGGACAGCCAGGCCGACCAGAAGCAGGAGCGTCAGGGCATTGCGCTCGGCAAGCACACGGCGGCCTAACGCTTGTTCGCTCAGTTTATGGTAGCCGTGCAGGAACATCACGACCGAGGAGGCAAACTGAATGGCGACGAAGTTGGCGAAGAACAGGAGGAAGCCGCCGAAGGCCAGCCGGGTTTCACCGCGCGCCAGGCAAATGCTGCACGTCGAAAGCGGCGGCACGAGGGCGGTGGCAATGGCAACGCCCACCAACCCCACGCTCAGGCGCGGCGACACGGTGGCATATGCCCCTGCCGCGCCGCCGAAAAGCGCAATCATCAGGTCAAGAATGTTGGGCGTGGTGCGAGACAGGATTTCGTTGGTGAGCGGCATATCCTGATGCACTTTGCCGATGACAAATGCCACGCTTAACACGATCAGCGCACCGCCGACTTCGGCAAGCAACGCCTTGCGGAGCAGGGCATTGTCGCCGCCGACAAGGGCCAGGGCAATGCCGGAGATCGGCCCCAAGAGCATGGCAATAATCATGGCTCCGATGACGACGGCGGTACTGTTTTGTAGCAAACCATAGCAGGCGACAATCGTTGCCAGCGTGTTCATAGTTGCATAGGGAGCGGTGAAGGCGGCGTTTTCGCGTATGCTTTTACAGATGGCCTGCTTCTGATGTTGCGGATCAAGGGGCGCGTCCTGGATCGGGTTGCTCAAGGGTCACTATCCTTGTAAGCGAAGGGCGCTTACTCCTGCCGGGGCGCGACGGGCGCTTTTGTGGGGCGAAACTGGATAATCAGGCCGATCAGCATCAGCCCGATTCCAATGCCTAGGAAGTAGTCTGAAAACTCTTGTAATAACGTTGACATGGCAGATTTGCGCTGAAACAGGCGCAGATTTAGCCATTGAAAACCCGTTTCTGGCCTTAAAATCGAACGCTACGCGCACGATTTCACCAACAAAAACGACTTACAATAGTTTTCAGACTAATTCTGAGTGTCTCTTTCTGCCGGGGGCGCGATTTGCCCCAAGCGGCGCAGCAAGGGCGTGACCATCATCCCCTGCACGATCACCGAGAAGGCGACGACCGCGAACGCAATGGTAATGAGCATTTCGCGTTCCGGCAGCGTGTCCGGCAATCCCAACACGAGCGCCAGCGCCCCACGCAGCCCACCCCAAAAGAGGATGTGCTGCTGCGGCAAAGGAACACGCCAGTGTGACCGGGCAAACAAGACACAGCAGCCATAGACCGACAGGGCGCGGCCCGCAAGTACCAAGACGATGGCAACCAGCGCCGGAAGCAGAAACACCACAAAATGATGATGCGCCAGCTGGATGCCGATGAGCAGAAAGATGAGCGAGTTCACCAGAAAAGCGACGTACTCCCAAAAGGAGATGACTTCACTGCGGCTTTTATTGCTCAATGCGCCGCATGATCCCAGGTTGCCCAACAGCAAGCCCGCCGTGAGCGTTGCCAGTACGCCGGACAGATGAAAATGTTCGGCCAGAAGAAAGGAGCCATAGGCCGCGACCAGGGTAAAAGTAATCTCCACCAGATGATCGTCGGTACGCCCGGCGAGGAGCAACGCCGCCCCGCCCACGAGCGCCCCGCAGCAAACCCCGCCGCCTACGGTCACAAGGAAACTTTGTACAATCTGCAAGCCCGCGACATTTGCGCCGGTTGTTGCGGCGAGCGCCACGCCGAACAGCACCGCCGCCGTGCCATCGTTAAAGAGGCTTTCCGCTTCAACCAGAAGCCGCAGCCGTCCTTCGACGCCCGCCTCCTTGAAGGTGGCGATTACGGAAACCGGGTCGGTTGCCGCCAGTAGCACTCCCAGGAGAATGGCGATCTCCCAGGGCCATTGTACGAGCAAGTGAAGGCCCGCCGCCGTAACGCCCGCCGACAGGAAAACGCCGAGTGTGGCGAGAACGAGGATCACGACCAACTCTCTGCGTAAGCGCGGCCAAGGTATCTGCAATGCGGCTTCAAAGATGAGCGGCGGGAGAAACGCGGTAAAGATCAGGGCTTTCGTCAGTCGCAGGTCGAGCGCGAGGGGAGAAAACGCGAGCGCCGCGCCTGTCAGCATCAGGCCCACCGTATAGGGCAAACGCAATTTGCGACCTAACATGGACACGACCGCCGCGACCAGAAGCAGCACCACAATGCGCTCAATACTCAGTCCCACTCTTCCCCCTTTCTGCCGCCCGCCTCGAACGGCCTGAAAAAGAATACCTGCAATGCGGGAGCAAAAACCCAATTTTAGCGTCTGCTATACAGAAGATTGCATGAGCAGCCTTGCCACACTTAAAAGCGCGTCCTCAAGCGGCACGAGGAGAACCCATGTTATCCTACCGGACGGTTTGAGACCTATTCTAATCGCTGGCCTCGCACCCATGCCGCAGGCCGGTCACGGCTCCTTTCGCTTCCGGTGCCACCATCGCCGTGATACGCACATGCGCCTCTAAACGGGTATTTGCCGTGGGGATCCACTCATGACTGCCTTCCCGGCAACTCACGAAGATACAGCCCGGCGGTAGCCCTAATTCCCGCACCGCTCGCCCTTCAAATGGGGAACCCGGTTCGACTTCCAATTCCAAGACGAGCGGCTCTTTCGGGTCGGGAAGCATCCCGCCGCGCATCAAGTCCCGTTCCAGAAGGTTCTCGTAAATGGGAAGCTCTCCCATGCCTTCGGCCACAAGATAGGCGCAAAAGCATGCTACAAGAAGAGGCAGCATTTGTGCATAGTTCCCTGTCATTTCAATGATCAGCACGATGCCTGTCAGCGGCGCGCGCACGATGGCTGTGAAGTAGGCGGCCATGCCAACTACCGCAAAGATGGCTGGGACCGGAACCAGATGGGGCAAGAAAAGGTGGGTGACTTCGCCTACGCCGAGACCAATAAGCGCTCCCAGCACGAGCAGGGGCGCGAAAATGCCGCCCGGAGCGCCGGTTGCGTAGCTTGCCATTGACAGAATAAAGCGCAGAAGGAACCATAGAGGAATGACTGCCAGTGCCGTATGTCCGTCCAAAAAGATTTCGGCAAGATGATGCCCGCCGCCAATCGCGCCCGGAGAGAACCATGCGACCAGACCCAAGACCGCACCCACAAGAGCCGCAGCCAAGACAGCAAACCTTGGAGGCACTCTGGCAAAGAGATTGAGGGTGCCGATGAGCATGCGATTGTAGACCACGCCGAGCAGTCCCGCCGCCACGCCCAACACGGCGAAGGCAGGAAGGGCCGTAAGCTCAGGAACCGGGTAACTGGGAACGTGAAAGACTGGAAGCTGCCCGGAGGCGAAGCGCGCCACGATATCAGCAGTCGCCGCTGCCAGGAATGCCGCTCCGAACACCGCCTGCCTGAAGTCTTTTTGCACCTCTTCCAGCACAAAGATAAGGCCCGCAAGCGGGGCATTGAACGCGGCGGCCAGACCCGCTCCGGCTCCTGCTGCAATCAGGACGAGCCGATCCCGTGTACTTACGTTCAGCCATTCCGAGACTGCCGCGCCGACCGTGCCACCCATCTGCACTGTCGGGCCTTCTCTGCCCAATGCCAGGCCGCTGCCGAGTGCCAGCGCCCCGCCCACGAACTTGACCGGCAAGACGCGCTGCCAGTGCAGTTCTCGATAGCGATGCAGGACGGCTTCCAGGTGCGGGATACCACTGCCCGACGCTTCCGGCGCAAATCGTCGCACCAGGAAGACCGCCAGAGCTGCGCCAACCGCTCCGAAGAGAACGGGAAAGAGCCAGCCGAAGAGAGGATAGTGATGCGACCAAGCGAGGAGCGCACCGCGGAGAGTGTCTCCACCTACGAGGACCGCGTGAAAGGCGATGGCGACCAGGCCTGCAAGCAAGCCTACCAGCGCAGCACGGGGGAAAAGCCGTCGTCGCTGCTGGCTAACATGCAGATACTCTTGGATTTCAGAGCGTAC
>JBBRKX010000098.1:0-9454 GCA_038231675.1 Chthonomonadales bacterium
CGGGCCGAACGGCGCGGGCAAAAGTACCTTCATGAAAATTTTGACGGGGGATATCGAAGCCTCCAACCGGGGCACGATCAACCGTCCCAAGAAGATGGGCGTCCTGCGGCAGGATCAGTTCGCCTTTGACGAAGAGCGGATCATCGACACCGTTATGATGGGCAACGAGACGCTCTGGAGCGCGCTCAAAGAGCGCAACGAACTGTGCAACGCGCCCGAATTTACCGATGCGATGATGGAGCGACTTGGAGTCCTCGAGTCCACCGTGGCGGACGAGAACGGCTACATGGCCGAAATCGAGGCGGCCGAAATCCTGCGCGGAATCGGCATTTCGGACGAGCGGCACAACGACCTGATGAACACTCTGGCGACCGACTTCAAATTCCGCGTGCTGCTCGCCCAGGCGGTCTTTGGAAACCCGGGGGCACTCTTGCTGGACGAGCCGACCAACCATATGGATCTCGAATCGATCCACTGGCTGGAAGGCTTTCTCCTCGATTACGAAGGCACGCTCATCGTGATCTCGCATGACCGTCACTTCCTGAACGCCGTCTGCACCCATATCGCCGATATCGACTACTCGACCATCATTCTCTATCCGGGCAACTACGACGACATGGTCGAGCAGAAGATGGGGGCCCGTAACCGCGTCGAAAGCGAAAACCGGGACAAGGCGAAAAAGGTCGCTCAGTTGCAGGAGTTCGTACAGCGGTTCGCCGCCGGACAGCGCTCCAGTCAGGTGCAGTCGCGACGCAAAGAGATGGCGCGATTGGCTCCGGCGGAGCTTAAGAAGTCCAATATCCAACGGCCGTACATCCGGTTCGAGCAGGCAAGAGCCTCGGGGCGCGAAGTCATCGTCGCCAAGAAACTGTATAAGTCGTTCGATGACAATCATGTGCTGAAAGACGTCAGTCTGGAGATCATGCGCGGCGACCGAATCGCGGTCATCGGCGGCAACGGAGTGGGAAAAACCACCCTCGTTCGTATGCTGATCGGCGAACTGGAGCCGGACCAGGGCGAGATCAAAACGGGACACGGAATCACCTGGGGATACTATCCGCAGGACTACCGCGACCTGATCCCGAACGACATCATCGCCGCCGACTGGCTGCTGCAGTTCGAGCCGAATGGAGATCAGCAGATCGTACGCGGACTTATGGGCCGCATGTTGTTCAGCGGGGAAGAGGGGCTGAAGCCGACGGAAGCCCTTTCGGGAGGCGAAGCGGCGCGCCTATTGATGACGAAACTGATGTTGGAAAAGCATCCCGTCCTCATCTTCGACGAGCCGACCAACCATCTCGACCTGGAATCGGTCAACGCACTCGGCGAGGGGCTTTCTCAGTTCCCCGGCACCGTCATCGTCGTTTCTCACGATCGCGATCTTATTTCGGACGTCGCCACGCGCGTCCTGTCCTTTACGCCGCAAGGCCTGATCGACTTCAAGGGAACCTACGAAGAGTATCTGGAAGCATATCCGCTGCCGGAAACGGCAAAACCAGGCAAGTGGTAAATTCGTACGCCGAATAGGGCAGGGTATAATACGATCAGGTTGGGAGCGAGCCGCTGAAACGTCCTGTTTTGGCGCGCTCGCCTGATGAAAGGAGAGATCGCATGTCATCCGAAGAGTCGGCCGAACAGCCAAAAGAGCAGAGCGCGGATACGACGGAGCCGCCCGCGCCGCAGGAAGCGCCTTTGAATCGCGCACAGCGGCGCGCTCAGGAGCAGCACAAAGGCGGGACGACCGCAAGCACTCCCGGCATGCCGCGACAGGGTAATTTCCGTGGAGCCGCCCCCCGAAACAACGCGGGGCCGGGCAAAAACCGTCTTCCACGCACCGGCCACAAATAGTCGGCACTCCGCGCACGGTTTTCAATAGCGTAAGATAAACATGGGATGTCCTGCATCCCGATCCATGCCTGTTTGTCCATGGCCGCCGCCGACCAGGCGACGGCCTCGTACTTTGTTCGCTTCGCTCTTGAAGGCGCTCTGGGCCCGTTTCAACAAGCACTTTTATCCAGGTTTCTTTTCTGCATTGCTCCGTCGTTTGGGGCGGGCCGGCAGGCGCAACCGCGCGTTTCGATGTGTTCCCACAGTCTCTTCCGTCCGGCAATCGATCCTCATCTGAAGTCCAAAGGAGAAGTTCTTGAAAACCGGTTTTCTGGCGCTTGCCGGCCTGTTGCTGACCGGCGGCTCCCCCGTCGCGCGGGCGCAAAGCCCGCTTCCCTCCGTGAATTCCAAGGCCCGTCAGACGTACAGCGAGATCCTGATGTGGCACGATGTCGTTTCCGGTAAAAAGGATGTGTGGTTCGATACCACGACCGCAGAACTGAAGGCGCAGTTCGAGGCGATTCGCAGGCGCAAGTGCCATGTCATCACGCTGGAATCCCTGCGCGACAACCTGCTCCATGGAGCGCCGCTTCCTTCGCGCCCTGTCGTCCTCACCTTCGACGACAATAACCAGGGGCTGTACGACAATGCCTTCCCCTTGCTGAAACAATTCCACTATCCGGCGACCTTCTTCGTGCATACCGGCTACGTCGGCGTGACGACCGATAAGCAGCACTGCACCTGGGACGAGCTGCGTACGCTGCAGGGCAGCGGGCTGGTGAGCGTCCAGGGGCATTCCAAGATGCACCCGGAGGATCTGCGCGTCCTGCCCGAGGATAAGATGCACCGGGAACTGGCCGATTCGAAAGCAGAAATGGAAAAACAGATGGGGCGGCCCGTCTTTGCTTTCGCCTATCCGAGCGGTCATTACAATGATCGAGTCGCGCTTGAAGTCGTAAAGTACGGTTACCAGATCGGGATCACGGAAGATTGGGGAAGCGCGGGACAATCCAAGAATCTGATGGAACTCCACCGTTACTCCATGCACAAGCGCTTTGCCCAGGCGCTGAGCGACATCGCCCGCGCTTACCCCGCCCGCTAACGGCCACTGTCCGAAAGAATAGTTGGCCTGCGGCGCTTAAGGAACACATCCATGCGGTCATTTCACCTCTTCTCGGGTCTGGTTCTACTGTTCATGGTCTCTTCTTTCGGCTGTGACGCGGCTCCAAACAAGATCCCTCCACAGGTTTATCGCAGAACCGCGTTTCTGGGAGACTCGATCACGGATGGCAACACCTATCCCTCGTTCGTTCGCGAGGCGCTGATGAACGCCAGGCTGCCCGGAATGGTGGCGATCAACGCCGGGATCGGCGGCGACACCGCAAAGGGGATGCGCGCCCGACTGGAGCGCGACGTCCTGGCCTACAAGCCGACGCTGGTGACACTGAGCGTGGGGGCGAACGATAGCCTCCAGGGTGTCTCACCGGAAGCGTACGAGGCGGATGTCCGGGCGATCGCGGCGAAGCTCAAGCAGGAGGGGGTTCCACTTATTCTCCTGACGCCCAACCTGATGGGGGCCCGTCTTCAGTCGAAAGGGGGCGCGGTGCTTACGGCATACGAAGTGGCGCTCCGGCGCATTGCCGCCGATTACGGGCTGCGCGTTGCGGAGGTGAACCGGCGCCAGAGCGCGGACCTGGCGGGCGGCCAGCCGCAGCTTACGGCCGACGGAGTGCATCCCAACTACGAAGGGCAGCGGATGATCGCACGGGCGACGCTGGACGCGATGGGATACGAGGCTGTGCCGGTCCCGGCCCGGATCCACAACAAACCGCTCCCCGGAGTTATTGGGGACTGGAAGTTTCGGGTCGTGGATCCGAAAGAGGGTCCGCTCACGGCTTCGACCGTCGCGCAGGTCAAACCGGATGCACACTGGACCTCCTACGATTTGCCGGAAGAGGAAGCGCTCGCAGCCGATCCTTCCGGAGCGGATACCTGGCTGGACGATTATCGCGCTCAGGGCATGGGGGTCTCGCTCAACAAGAAAGTGGGGGACGGAACCGGCAGTCAGTTTCTTGGCTATGCCGTCCTGAAGGCGAAGCGGCCGGGCCCCATGCAGTTCCATACCGGCGCGGATTTGCGCGCCCTATGGCTGAACGGCAAACAAATCTACCATGCGGAGGGATTCCGTGGCTGGCATCCCGGTCGCGAATCGGTGACCGCCGACCTCGTGAAGGGGAACAATGTGATCGTCATCGAGACCGGCGCGATCTTCTTCCTGAGCGCCACCGACAAGAGCTTCTGGCCTCTTACCGAAAAGTAACGGCATCAGCCGATCATTGATGATAAAAAGTGTCGACCGGTCTATTTTCCTGCTTCTAAGCTCGCGTCGCCGCTAACATCTAAACCATAAGCAACCGTATAATTGCTTTGATCTTCAAGATTGTAAATACCCATTTCAGGATCGTTAGAAGATAGACCACGCACTTCGTTTTCCTTCATGCGGGCCTGGACGACGCGCTGTCGCATTTGGCGCAGATGTGCTTCGACCTTTAAGCGGGCGCGATGTACTAAAGCGAATTCTCGGTTGTGCTTTGCATTGGCCAGGTCACCTGTCAACGTCTGCAGGCGTTCAAACGCTTCGTCATTTGCTCCAATAGGAATATAGAAGGCATATTGCTCGCCTTCTTCCTGAATAAGTCTGAATCTACCGGTGTCTTCGAATGCCGCGTCGCAAATACAATTTATTAGGTTACTTGGCCTCGCACTGCCCTCACTCCTTAATTTGGGATGGTCACCGATCTTCAAATTTGTATTGACCTTCTCGAAAAATGCACCTTGCAGATCGAAAAGATCACTTTCACCTAATACCGTTGTAATGCGATCACGGGTGAAATTTAGGTACCAGTCGTCCATATCTGTTACGTAAACGTATTCCGCGCGCGACCGGCCATGTTCTCTAATGTCAATTAACACGACGCGTCCGGGAACAGAATGCGCGTTGTGACGGTTACAACGACCTGCCGTTTGCACGAGGCTCGGAAACGGGCAAAGATCCCGATAAACGATGGGGAAATCTATATTTACTCCGGCTTCGATTAGTTGCGTCGTTATTAGGATTAGAGGTGATTTGGGGTCAAGATTACGGCACCTATCTATGGTTTTGCGACGGTCTTCTGGTGTAAACCGGGTATTGAGCAGCAAGATATCGGGATCATCATTAGGATTTAGAAGTCGATACAACTTGCGTGTATCCGCGATGGTATTGAGCACTACCAGGATTGAATTTTGATTCTTGGTCTCTTGCCCGCTTCGAAATTCTTGTTGAAGAACTTCCGTGAGAGCGGGCAAAGAGGAGATATCCCAGCGTGGTTCTACAGTATATCGCTGGAAACATGGGTTCTGAAAATACTGCTGTGTAACGAGCTCGACGGGCTCACTGTATTCGTGAAACACAGACTGGGCATTGGATCTGCGCTTGTCCGGCAGAGAGAAATGTGGCATCGTGGCCGTTGAGAAGATAACGTATGAATCGAAATTTCGGCAAAAAGCATCAAGATAAGCAGCAAAGAATGCGTATAGGCGTGGGGGAAGCGCCTGTATTTCGTCAACGATAATGACGCTACGCGCGAAGTTCGGCAGCTTGAGCAGGGTAGCGTTCCGGTTGCTCATTAACGTCTCAAAGAATTGGACAAAGGTGGTGACGACCAGCGGGCAGTCGAAAATTTGCTCAGCAAAGTCTTCACGCAACAACTGTTCAGTCGCTTCTAAGTCGCCACCGTCAGCTTTGCATAGTAGTTTCTCCGTCTTTGGATGGTGAGCCGAGGAATCCGCGCGAAGGATGAGGTTCTCATCAGTCACCAGGTTTCGGCAGTCGGCTTCTATTTGTTCGGTAATGGACAGGAACGGCAGGCAATAGAGGATGCCTTTGAGTACAGGCGCATCGGATGCGCACGTCTGACGGTGTTGGATGATGGAATTGGCCACTGCGAGAAGCGTAAGCGTTTTTCCAGCCCCAGTTGGCGCGGTCAGACAAAAGATCCGCGCCTCGTCCTTTTTCAGAGCTTCACTGATGTTTTGCAGTGCTTCAGAGCGGATTTGCGCTCGGACGACGTTTAGCTCTGTTGTTTTCTCGCTGGGGTCTTTTTCTGTCGCAATGGGCTTGGCCAGCCCAATTGCAAGCTGAGTGGTAAGTTCTGTGATCGCCTCTTCACGCCACTCGCGATCGTTGTCACCTGCGTCCCGCTTATCAGACTCGACAAGAGTGGCAAATCCAAATTGTGTTTCTAGAAAGAAGCAGAGGGCATCGCATTCCTTTAAGAGGATGGGAAAAATTTTCGGATGCTTAGCCGGTTTTATGTCATAAGGGAGTATCAGTCCTAGTCGGAGGGCCGCGAACTTCATAAAAGGTAGTTCTGGATGAGCGGACACAAATTGCGAGGCCTTCTCATATTCCTTTTCACTCAGTACCTTACCAATTTCAATTTTTATGCTCTCTGAGTCGTTAGGGCTATGATAGCAGTTACGTAAGCTGCCATGGTGCAAGGCGATGAGCACGGCTACAGCGAAGGTTCGAGGTCGACTCAAACCCAGTGATTGTTGTAGGTTACTTCTTGGAATGGCCAGGAACGTTAAAGCAGAAAGATAGGAGTGATTCGAATAGTTTTGTGATAGATTTTGGTAGTTCGGTTCCAATTTGCGTTGAAAATATAGGTTGATCTTTCCAACATCGTGGAGTTGTGCCGCAACTTGAACGAATGCCAGATTTGTGCGGGCTTTAACACGGCGAACTACGCCATCCGTATGCACGTTTAGCAACTTATTAGGATGTGATTTGTACTCGTCAAATTCAGTAGCATCAGCTAAATCAGACACCAGGCTTCCTCCGTGCTATCTTCCACCTTTAATCGAAAATGCTCTCCATCGCCATTGATAGGCTGTTTTCTCATATTAGGCCGAACGTCCGTATAGACCACTTCTACATAGCGTTCAGGCGGATTCCACATTTCTGTATTCTGATAGCTTGGCAAACGCTCGAATCCAATTCGAAGACCACCGTCAATATCGACTTTCGGTTGGCGATCCAAGGCGATGAATCCCTGTGTTGTAAAAGGGCCATTGCTAAGGCTGGCGGTTCCCATACTCACCAGTTCAATTTCTGCGGGACAGTTGTGCAGGCCCAGCACTGGATCATAGTGCGCTTCTGAATTTTCAACCATGTTCAAAAAGTGCCTGAAGTGTTCTTCAGAGCGAGCTGCCGTTAAGGCTAGTATCACTATAAACTGCGGCTCCCGCAAGAACTCAAAAGCGCGTGGCGCAGGTCGAGATGGCTCTAGGCGTGTCTTGTCCGGGTCGAAGCGTCGCAACGTAAATGCCCAGGACTGTTTCCAAACGGAGTTTTCTAGTGCGACGCCGTACCGCAAGTCTTCGGAGAATATCGGGAACAGAGGACCCATCCGTTCCCGATCCACTCCCAGGATAGCTCCAATCATGCCTATCATCGCTGACTTTGTAATGAAGTCATGGGTGAGCGGATTATTATTCGTTTCAGGCTTCTTGAAGTGCGCCCAGTGTCCCTTTATCCGAAGCTTCGCAAATTCCATAGAGACTCCTTTGCGTTACTCCGGTAGATCCATTGGCTGAAGTTTGGGTTGCCTTATCCGAAGGGTCTTGAGTGTTGCCGTTATATGCTCGGACTCCGTATGGTAGCGTACGGACCTGACTTTGTCTGAAGCAAGAATACGGCTTTCGAGTTCAGCTAGATCCAAAATATAGTCGTCCTGTGTGCGAACCTGTTCGTCACGTTTGCCCGGTAGTGGTTGCAATTTTACTGCACGGTCGGCCGCGTACACTTTTGCGGTGTCGTTTTTGTAAATGATTTGAAGGAGAAGCAGCGAACTCTGGTTCGATTTCGTGCGTGTATTGGCGTTGTTTACACCGTTCCACAGCGCCTGGAACATCCGATCTATGTCTCCCTCACTCAGGTTCGTCTTGACCGCTGAAAGAGGGTTAATCCAACCATGAATTTGAACCAGAGCATACGGTACGACCGTTGTTGTACCGATCGCGCCCCGAGATTTTTCCGTGCTGGAAGCGAAAACAGACGTATTCTGATGCATTCTTAAGTCTACACGGTTAAGCGACGGATTCAGCAAGGCAAATTGCACTGGTCCGGTAAGATTGATGGCTCCTTTGACCGCTGTGACTATACCACCAAACAATCGGACATCATAAAGTTCAGTGAACTTCTCCAGGGTCATACTGCCCTTTGCCAGTTCCTTCGCGCGAGCAGCCGCACCGGATTCGGGATCTCCTGTTTTTTCTGGTCGCGGCGCTGCAGGATCGTTGAAAACGAAGATCGATTCGGGATGGGTCGTCGCGATCTGATCACGTATGTAGCGCTTGATCCGAACGTCGCTCACTAAGATCTTCTTGGTCTCGTCATCATATCGTTGTTCTCCGGTAAAAGGATCACCGTTTGGAATCGAATAGACGGACTCGTACAGAAACAGAATCTCTGACTTGGGAATACCTGGCATCTCAATCCTCCGTGTCGGACCTATCTTGGGTTGTAATGTTTCTCGGGTCTTCCCGATCGGTTTTTGCAGTAATTGGCTCGAAGTAGCTTTCGAAAAATCCGGAAACGCAGTGTTCGCGGTCATATGTTTCGGTGTCAGGGAAACTGTTCCACAGGGCGGTCAATTCCCGCGAAGCTACCCTGAGGTCGGGATAGATGCAGTCATGAAGAATTAGCTTCTGGTCAATGAAATTCTGGAAGGCAATCACATCATCGATTTGAGCGACGCGACGAGATAGCAGTCCGACATAATTCTTTTCGAAGGAGTTGATTTGCCTGCGCAGCGGACGCGCCATCTTTCCAAGGCGCTGCCCAATCTGATAACTGTGCATATCTCTAATCTTCTTCGGCATAATGCTTTCCTTTTCTTCTAAGTCATGCTGTCCACGATTTATATCCTGAAGCCGCTGCAGGAATAGGAGATCATAACGCAAGAAATCGTAGTCGGGAGTACCTGCACGGATCTTGCGCTCGATCGTTTCGATGAAAGCCGGGAGTAGCAGATCGTCATCAACGTATGTGCCACAGTAGATTTTCGGTAATACCTTTAAAAGGTGACTACTATATTTTCTCTTTTCTCTACCAATTTCGCCTAACACGTTATTAATACTGTTAAGCACATTCAAAGGCGGAGGTGGCTTTGCGAGAGTGACTCCCTTTTGCAGGAGCCGCATGCTCCGATCCTCTACAAGGCGCTCTCTGATGTCCTTAATATGATTGTATAACTCACCCACGCGACTCTTAGCTACTCCCGTAAGTTCGATCATATCAACGTCAGGGGTCGAGGGGGAAGAGCTAGCTCTACTAAAAATAAAATCGAAACCAGTGATTGTATTGAGATGTTCTGCTCTCTTGTAGGGCTCGGACATCTCTGCCCCTTCTTCGTCATCCTGTTCTGGGACTCTTGTATCGCCTATGTCCTGCTCGCCTACCGAGATCTCCTTTATTCGGCGCATGCCAAGGAAATCTTCGATCTGTTCAGCAGATAGACGCGATGTTCCGGGCGTAGCATCCGACCGAGGCAACACGACAATCTTTATGTCTCCCTTTCGC
>JBBRKX010000099.1:0-9447 GCA_038231675.1 Chthonomonadales bacterium
CACGACCGCTACCATGCTTCCCGCCGAAACCCATGGAATGAGGTCGAGTGCGGGGATCATTATTCCCGCGCCATGGCCAGCTATGGAGTGTTCCTTGCCGCCTGCGGCTATGAGCACGACGCGCCCAATGGGCATCTCGCTTTCGCGCCACGCCTCACGCCCGAGGATTTTCGCGCGCCTTTCACCACCGCCGAAGGATGGGGAACTTTCCAGCAGCATCGTAAAGGCGCAAAACAGACCAACTCCATCCAATTAAAGTCCGGTGGGCTCCTACTTAAGACCCTTGCGCTGACACCAAGCACGCTCGTTGCGTATAAGGCCGTGGTGCGCCTGAACGGACGCACCCTTCCATCCGTCGCGGCTCTGACAAAGGGCCGCATCGAGATCACCCTTCAGGAACCCGCCCATCTCAAAGCGGGCCAGAAGCTGGAAGTCCAGATTACCCCGGCCTGACAAAGAGTATAGAAAAAGATGCAAGAGACGATTTTCCCTGTCGATTATCATGCCCTCTTTGAAGCGCTGCCTGGCCTTTATGCCGTGCTCATGCCGAATCCGCCGCGCTTCACGATCCTCGCGGCAAGTGATGCCTACCTGCGTGCCGCCCGAACCACGCGTGAGGCGATTGTAGGACGCGGTATATTCGAGGCTTTTCCGGACAACCCGGATGATCCCGCAGCGACCGGCGTGACGAATCTCAGAGCTTCTCTGGAATACGTCTTTCACAACCGCGCTCCCCATACCATGGCCGTCCAGAAGTATGATGTGCGACGCCCGGAAAGGGAAGGCGGAGGTTTTGAGGAGCATTACTGGTCCCCTGTCAATACGCCCGTCCTCAATGACAGGGGTGAGGTGACACTGCTTGTGCATCGGGTCGAGGACGTAACCGAGTTTGTTAAGCTGCAGACACAGGGCCAGGAGGAACTTCGTCAGGCTCGGGAGCACAACGCCGCGATAGAGCAGCGGGCGGCGGCAAATATGCTCAGGGCCGAAGGGCTTCAGGCGAACAACAGTCAACTGCGCAATGTGATCGCCGAACGCCAGCGGGCCGAGAGGGAATTACGTCGAAGCGAAGAGCGCCTGGAGGCGGCTCTGGCCGTAGCGCAACTTGGTGCGTTTGAGTGGAACATACAAACGGACGCCATCATGCTGGACAGCCGCAGCCGAGAGCTTTTTGGCTTCGCTCCAGGTGAGGGAACGCATGCGCGGGAGATTTTCGACCGCATCGCTCCCTCCGATTTCGAGCGCGTGTTCGCCGAAGCGGAAGCCACCCGTCTCGACCTGTCGCGCCTGGAAACGGAATACCGGATTATCCTGCCCGATGGAACAAGCCGCAACATCGTCAGCATCTGTGATGCTTTCCCAGGAGCCGATGGCACGGCCGAGCGGATGTTTGGCGTGTTCGACGATATCACGGAGCGCCAACCGGCGGAGGAAGCGCTGCGCGATAGCGAAGAGCGGTTTCGAGGACTGGCGGACAATATCGCACAGCTTGCCTGGATAGCGGACAGCACGGGCTGGATATTCTGGTACAATCGGCGCTGGTTCGATTACACGGGAACCACCCTCGAAGAAATGCAGGGGTGGGGCTGGAAGAAGGTGCATCAGCCCGCCCACTTAGATCGAGTTACCGAGAAGTTCGTCCGCCATGTCCAGGCAGGTGAAGCATGGGAAGATACCTTTCCTTTGCGTGGAAAGGACGGACACTACCGTTGGTTCCTTTCCCGTGCGTTTCCTCTTCGGGATGAGGCGGGCAATGTGACGCGATGGTTCGGCACCAATACGGATGTAACGGAACAAAGAGAGGCTGAAAAGGCCCTTATTGCGCGATCTCAAGAGATCGAAGGACTGAATGAACGCCTTCGCCGATCCATGAGCGAGACACATCATCGGGTGAAGAATAACCTGCAGGTTATTACGGCCCTCGTCAGTTTGCAGACGATGCAGCACGAGGAGGTCGTCCCAGTGAGCGAGTTGCGGCGATTGAACCAGCACATCCAGGCCCTGGCCACCCTGCACGACCTGCTCACCGAACAGGCGAAAAAAGACGGCAGTACGGATGACCTCTCGGTACAGGCGGTCATGGCAAAGTTGCAGCCGATCCTGGAAGCCACGATTGGAGAGCGGCGAATTCGCTTCCACGTGGAAGATGCACGCTTGCCCATTCGCCAGGGAACCACGCTCGCCGTTTTGGTGAATGAACTTGTCGCGAACGCCTACAAGCATGGCGAGGGGGACATCGATGTGTCCTTTCGGGTGCGAGGCGAACACGCGCTCTTACAGGTCGATGACCGTGGAGCCGGGTTTCCCGAAGGTTTCGATCCTGTCGCTGCGGCAAATACGGGGTTGGATTTGATCGAATCGCTTTCTCGCTATGACCTTCAGGGCACTACTTGCTACGAAAATCGCCTGGATGGCGGCGCCAGCGTGATCGTTGATTTCCCGCTTGTGCTCGGTGTTGGTGAGAAGAAGGAATCCGATACCACAGGTTCCCCGAAAGGACACTCTTGAATATAGCCATCCTCGGCGCGGGCGGAATCGCGCTAAAACTCCATCTGCCGCAATTGGCCGAACTACCGGACGTTCACGTCACACATCTGGCGGGGCGTAAGCCGGAACGTCTGCGTATTCTCGCCGAGCGTTTTGACATTCCTCACTGGACTACCGATTACGACGCCATCTTTTCCGATCCGTCGATCGAGGGAGTTGTCATCGCGGTTCCGCATCCACTCCATGTCTCCTTCGGCCTGAAAGCTCTCGCGGCGGGCAAACATGTGCTGATGCAGAAGCCGCTGTGCGGAGATATGCAGGAGGCGCGCGACTTTGTGGCCGCGGTGGAGCGCTCCGATAGAACCGTGATGTGCCTCCCACACTTTGGCCCGGACATCTATGCCTGTCGCCGGCTGATACGGGAGGGCGCGATCGGCAAGCTTTCCTCCGCGTACTGTCGCGTAAGCCATGGCGGCCCCGAGGTCTATTATGCGGAGATCCGCGACAACTTCGGCGAATCCGGCGACGACCTCTGGTTCTTCAAAGCGGATCAGGCCTCCGTCGGCGCGCTCTTCGATATGGGAGTGTACGCCGTCGCGGCGCTGGTCGCCGTGATGGGCCCCGCGAAGTCCGTGCTGGGACACGTCACCACGGTGGACAAGCCCACGAGCCTGGAAGATACCGCAGCGCTATTGATCGAATTTGCGAACGGAGCGATCGGGACGGCCGAGACCGGCTGGTGTGATCCCGCGCGCACCTGGAAATTGAGTGTCCATGGAACACGCGGAAAACTGGAAGCTCCAGGACATCATTCGGCGTCTCTCACACGGTGGGAGCCCGGCAGCTACACGCGTGAGGACGAGCCCGCAGTTCCGCATACGATCGATTTACCGGAGGAGGAAGCCGGGGATTTGCATGGTCTCTGGCTCCGCTGTATCCGACAGCATCGGCAGCCCGCAGTCAGCAATGCGCACTTTGCCTGTCATGTGACGGAAATTCTGCTCGCCGGTCTGGAGTCGTCACGGACAGGGCAGCGCATTTCCCTGACTACTTCTCTTTGATCCAAGCAGCGCATTCACCGTGCCAACGTGCCCCCTATCAGAACGTATTCAGAGCATGAACTACCGTCCTGTTGTCTTCACATTGGCGCTGGGAATAGCCGCTCTTCGATGGCGTGCCACGGTGCTGGCCCGACAGGCGGAAGCGGACTATCCGCCGACCGGAGCGTTTCTCACCGTAATGGGATATCGTCTGCACTATCGGCGCTCCGGAAGCGGAGCACCGATCGTTCTGCTGTACGGCAGCGATGGATTTCTAGAGGACTTCGATCCACTGTTCGAAGCAACCGCCGGCGGGCCCGGTGACTTCATCGCTTTCGACCGGCCCTGGCATGGACACAGTGAAGGGCCGCGTCGGAACGCCGGCACGCTTGCTACGCAGGTCCGCGTTCTGCATGCAGCGCTAAACAGCCTCCGCCTTTCGCAGCCACCGATTCTCGTAGGGCATTCCTGGGGCGGCGCGCTGGCTCTTGCGTATGCGCTGGAATATCCCGAGGAGGTCGTCGGCCTGACGCTGGTCAATCCCTGGATCTATCCCACGGCGGATCGGCCCGCCAATCTGATCTATGCCGGTCGACTGGCGGGCGGAGTGATTACGAACACCACGCTGGCGATAACGCCGATCAAACGTTTCTTTCTGCGCCGAAGTCTGGAGCGCGCCTATGCTCCGGATCCGGTTCCGCGGGATTATGAGCGCGCCGCCATGGCGCTCTGGCAGCGTGGACCGCGCCAGACTGCGGTCTTTCTCCAGGAACTTACGGATGCCTGGACGCAGTTTCGCACGCTCGCGCCGCGTTACCCCACGATCACCGCCCCCGTCGTCATCGTAACGGGGGAATGCGATGCGGTGGTGCATCCTCAGTTCCATGGCGGACGCCTGCATTCCGAGCTTCCCACTTCCACACTCATTATGGTTCCCAACGCAGGCCACGAACTGCCGCAGACACGGCCGAACGTCGTGCTCGACGCCATACGCGCCTGCGAAACCCAGGCTGCCGCACAAGTTGCGGTTGCGGCATCGTCGCCCTATAGGAAGCGCATTGCTCCTCTGGGTGATCCGCAGGAGCGGGCGAGGGAATTGGTATTCCGATTTGGATGGAACCCTACGGCTTATCAGATCCTGAACCCGGACATCGATCTCTGGTTTGCGCCCGATGGCGAAGCCGTCGTCGGATACCTGCGCCGGTTTCACACCCGCGTGGCGGCGGGCGCTCCGATCTGTGAGGAGCATCGCCTGACGGAAGTCGCGTCTCTATTTGAACAGGACGCGGCGGCGAATGGGGAGAGCGTCTGCTGGTTCGCGGCGACGCCGCGCTTGTTGGAGGCGATAGCAAAAGCGCCGCCTCGCGCCGTGCTCGCAATTGGAGCGGAACCGGTCTGGAATCCCGTGGGCTGGACGGATATCCTCGCGAAGAACAGTTCGCTGCGCGCCCAGTTGAATCGGGCGCGCAATAAGAAAGCCGCAGTCTCCGAATGGCCGACCGAACGCGCCGCCAACGACCCGAATCTCCAGCGCTGCATGGACGAATGGCTTTCCCACCATGCGCTGCCGACCCTGCATTTCCTTACAGAGCCGGTGACGCTCGACCGTCTGGCGGACCGGCGCGTATTCGTCGCCGAGTCGAAAGAAAAAGTGGTCGGCTTTCTTGTTCTCACGCCTATCCCATCGCGCAATGGCTGGCTGGTGGAGCAGATCGTCCGAGGCAAGGATGCCCCCAACGGCGCCGCCGAGCTCATGGTGGATGCCGCAATGCGCGCCCTCGCCGCCGACGGCTACACCTACATAACGCTTGGCCTCGCTCCCCTCACGGGGCGAGGCAACATTCCGTTGCCTCCGCCCCCATTGTGGCTGCAATTGGGGCTGAAATGGGCGCGACTGCACGGAAGCCGCTTCTACAATTTCGAGGGTCTGGACGCGTTCAAGGCAAAGTTCAAGCCCGACAGTTGGGAGCCGCTCTTCGCCATCAGCAACGAGCGCAGGCCTTCCGTCCGCACCTCTCTCGCCATCGCCGCCGCGTTTTCCGATGGCTCCTTAAGCCTTACTGCTCTCCGCACCCTTTCCGCAGCCGCCCGGCAAGAGTTCGTCTGGCTGGGCAATCGTCTTGCCAAAAAGCGTCCCGAAGCTCAGCAGTCACAGTTCACAAAAACCTGATCCGCGATCTTTCTTGCTCATAATGCCTTTATGTCGGGAGAAAAATCCCATGCAGCGAAATTGCCTGCTCCTTGCTCTCTGTTGGATGCTTCTCATCTGGGCATCGGTCACAACCATACACGCGTCGCCTGCTCATACTGCAGGTTCGGCACGCCTTGATGAGCCGGTAAGCGTGGAAGGTTATCAACTCCAGACTCCCCGCAATTATAGGCTCTGACAATCGACTGAACGAAAACGTACGGTAAGGAGCATTGCAATCTCAAACCCGCCTGAAACGGACGTTTCCTGAGAGGGCAACAGTCGCGTGGAAGCGGCGCGATGGTCGGTCTTTTTGCCTCTCAAAAATCCTTCTCACTGCCGGGTCCTGGGCAGCGAGCGCCTGGCCGTAAGAGGAATCCAATGCATCCCTAAATTCGTTCCCTACCGCCCAACTCATTGTCCAAGGTTCTTTCCGCGAAAGGCTATCTTTCGCACGTGCGAAAGATAGGGTATACTAGAAACATGAACGAGCATGTCGGACTATCGCTTCTGCACGCCGAGTTCCAGAACATCACCGGGCTTATCATCGAGGATTGGCATACGGAGATGGAAAATGGGATCAGGCGTTCGGATGTCCGGCTTCGGGCAGGAGGGGAGTGGTATGCCGCCGAGTTCAAAGCGGCGGCCAACACGGAACAAATCAGTTCCGCTCTTCGCCAGTTGTTGGTCCTATCGGAACGGCAGGGTGTTCCACTCCTTGTCGTACCTTATATGGGCGAGGCCGGACGCGAACTGTGTCGTGCTGCCGGGATTGTGTGGCTCGATTTGTCGGGCAACGCCGAGATTGAATTGCACTCTCTGCGCATCCGAATCATTGGCGAGTCTAACAAATACAAACGTTCCGGGCAGCCGCAATCGCTCTTTGCCCCCCGGAGCGCAAGGGCCGCGCGTGTCTTTCTTATGGATGTCCAGCGCGTATGGTTGCAGAACGCGTTTGCCAGGGTGACCGGACTGAGCGCCGGGTATCTCAGTCGCCTGCTGCCCCGGTACGAAGAGGCGGGCTTCATTCAGTCCGAACAGGCGGGAAGAAGCCTGCACTACCGCGTGACGAACCCCGATGCCCTGCTTGACGCCTGGTACGCGGACTACGATTTCAGCCATCATACGATCCTGCGAGGCCATGTAGCAGCCCGTGGCGGACCCGAACTGCTCCGAGAACTGTCGGCGGCTCTGACCCGCCATGATGTCGAGCATGCCGCCACGGGTCTTGCGGGCGCGTGGTGTTGGGAGCCGTTCGCGGCGTTTCGCATGGTTACGCTCTACTTATCGGTCTGGCCCACCCAGGAGATTCTGACGGAGATCGGTTTCCATGGGGGGACGCGCGGGAGCAACACGTGGCTTGTCGTGCCGGATGATGCCGGAGTGTTCACCGGTGCGATGGAGCGCGCTGGAATTCGTTGCGTGAGTCCCGTCCAGGCTTACCTTGACCTAAAAGGACAATCCGAGCGTGCCGAGGAGGCGAGTGCGGAACTTCGGCGGGCGCATCTTGCCTGGTCAAGTACGAAAGAGAAAAGTGAGGCGTGATGGACGAGCGTAAGACGATTCTGGACTACTCGCCTGAGTCATACGAACGCGTCCGTAAGGCTCTGCTTCATGTCGCCACCGTACTTGGCGAATGGATGGAGCAGGTGACTTTGATCGGGGGCATCGTGCCGTCTCTGCTGGTTCCCCCGCGCATGTTGCCTGAAGGCGCGGATCCACATCCCGGCACCGCCGATTTGGATCTTGGGTTGCAGCTTTCCGTACTCACCGACGAAGGGTACGCGACGATTTCCGAGTTGTTGCGTCAGGCAGGCTATCGCCCTGTCGAGAAGGAAGAAGACCGGATTCGTCGCCAGACGTGGCGCACAGACCCCACGCTGGGCGCCGTCGTGACGATTGATTTCCTGATCGCTCGCAGTTCCGAACAGACTCCCAAAACGCGGCTCCAGAACCTTGAGCCCGACTTCGCCGCGCTGATCGCCGATGGTCTGCAACTCGTCGAGCGGGACAAGCGCAAGATACTGATCTCTGGACTGACGATTCGTGGCGAGCACGCCGAACGCTCTATCTGGGTTTGTGGACCAGCCTCTTTCGTTGTCCTGAAGGCACGTGCCATTCACCTGCGGGAGAAGCCCAAGGATGCGTTCGATCTTCATTACGTTTTGACGAATCTGGAAGGGGGCGTTGCTCTGATAGCGACTACGCTACGCCCGATGCTGGACGACAACGATGCTGCGGAGGCTCTTGAGTTCCTACGACAAGCCTATCAGACGATAGACAGCATTGGCCCGTCACGTGCGGCGTTCTTCTTGTACGGAGCGCGTATAGCACAAACGCAAGACGACTATGATGATCTGGCTGCCTCCGCGCATGCCTATGTCAATCGGTTGCTGGCGGCGTTGAAATAGTCACCAACGGTGTGTATACCCGCGCCACACATAACGAGATCAAAACGGCTCAAGAAGAGAGTAGGAAAGTCAATGGCGGTGACGCCGGTAAAACGTTTCTTTCTGCGCCGAAGTCTGGAGCGCGCCTATAGCCCCGATCCGGTTCCGCGCGATTATGAGCACGCCGCCATGGCGCTCTGGCAGCGTGGGCCGCACCAGACTGCGGTCTTTCTTCAGGAACTTACGGATGCTTGGGCGCAGTTTCGCACGCTCGCACCGCATTACCCCACGATCACCGTCCCCGTCGTCATCGTGACGGGAGAATGCGATTCGGTGGTGCATCCTCATGCTTTTAGTCGGCAAGTCTCTAGTTTCGATCGTATACCTTCTCAGTATGGTCAGGAGAGCTCTCCTTATCGGACTGGGCAAAGGAGGTGTCCAGCCCACGCGGACCGAACTCACTTGATACTGCACTCTCGCCGCACTTGAGGAAATGGAAATGAAGCACACTGAGGGAAAAAGATGGTTGAGTATCTTCCTCGTCGCGCTGCCGCTCATGCTGGCAAATGTATTGTTCTGTCAGGCGCACGATCGGGGGACGCAAGAGAAGTTAGACCGTGACCTGTTTGTCGCCATCAGGGCGAAGGACGGAGCAAAAGCGCTCGCCTCGCTTGCCGCCGGAGCAGACGCGAATGCCAAAGAGGGGCCGGACGATATCCGTCCGATCTGGCAGCGGCTGCGGGATAGTGCAAAAGGAAAAAGCAAACCGGCGACGTTCGGAGACCAGACACCATTGCTTGTCCTGTTACAGGTAATACGCTCTGAGAACTCCGGCATAATGTCCGCTGAGCCTGATTTCGTGTATAAGTTGCGGCCCGGAAATCCTGATCTTGTGAAGGCGCTGCTGGATAAGGGAGCCAGGCTCAACGTGCACGATGAAAATGGCGACACCCCGTTGCTCCTGGCGACCAAAGCGCGCTATCATCAGACGATCATGTTTCTCTTGGACAAGGGAGCCAATCCCAATGATGTCGATAAGTCTAAGCTTTCATCGCTCCATTACGCGGCAAAGGATGGGGATACTGCCGCTATCTAAAAGATGCTGGACAACGGCGCGCAGATAAACGCCCCGGGCGGTCATTCCGGATTGACTCCGCTCGACTACGCAGTGCTCTTCAAACACGTTGACGCTGTGCTTTTGCTCCTCGACAAGGGTGCGGATATCAATGCTCGTGATTCACTGGGGCAGACAGTTCTTTCCTGGGCGGTTTACAGGGGTCATAACGATACGATGAAACTACTGATCGACCGCGGAGCGGACGTCCATATTCGCACGCAATCG
>JBBRKX010000100.1:0-9434 GCA_038231675.1 Chthonomonadales bacterium
ATAAATCGTGTTCCTACTGGTCCGATTTAAAGATTGCTTCCCATGCCAGGGGTGGGTTCACTGGGGCCGCAGCATTATGGAGCGCAGGTTCATCACCGCACCGGTCACCCTGGTAGGTTTGAGCGAGCCGACGATCTCTGCTGTCCTGTCGAGCGTTAGCGTGCCCAGGCGCACGGTGGCGAACTGCTCCCAGTCGCCGGTGTTGGGAACGATCCCTGCGAACGTGGCGGAGCCGATATGGACTTCAAATTGGTTTTGCTGCGCTGCAGTCGTGTGCGCCAGTGTAATCGTGACCTCATAGACACCCGGCTTTACGATCGGAAACCGCCACTCCAGCCATGCGCCGGCGTTGGTCCAGGATCCCATAAAGTCTTTGACCGCATCGAACACCGGGTGCGGTCCGTCTCCTTGAACGGTGGCGTCGCCAGGACTTAAAACGATTTCGCTGTCCGCCTCCATCTCCACCGTGGCCGCTTTTTGATCGCGCCGGATGTCCAATTTGATTGTTGTTCCTGGTGGCGCCGTACGCCACGCTTTGAGGAAATCATGGAGCGCAATCGTCGGTTTGCCGTTCACTTTCAGGATGACATCGTTCGCGCGAAGCCCGGCGTGCGCGGCGCGGCTGCCCGTTGGCGCGGATTCAATGCGGACGCCGATCTCGCCCGACAAACCGGCGGCGGAGACTTCGCCCAACCCCACGACATTTTTGATCTTCGCGCCCTGCCATTCTACAACGCCCGTGTCACGCGTCGATCCGGGCTCGATCGGCCCATTACTACTGGGATCAGGAAATTCCGGCGTGCGTGCGATCGCTTTGAGCTCCGGCTTGACCACGCCGAAATTGTCCATGCGGAAGTTCTGGAAACCCAAGGCGAGCGCGGGGGAACCTGCCTTCACGCGGTAGTCGCCCGCCGCCGGGCGGACGAACTGAGCGTCGGCGAGGAGGGAGTGCGCATCGCGTCCGCTCTGCGCATGCAATGTCGCCGCAGGCTGTTGGGTTGCGCCGGCGCTATGCAGAAGGTTGAAATCGACCTCCTTGCCCCACGGCGCGTTCATGCCGATAGGCCGATAGGGCGTGAAGACGATGTTGTGACGAAATATATCCTGGCTCGCGCCGTACCAGACGTGCGGATGAAAAGAGTTGTTGACGATGACGTTATTTTCCACCACGCGATAAAAGCCTTCGCGGTTCTTCAGGCCCCCGTTGAGGCAGAGATTGTTCTGGAGGATATAGTGCGAAGAGCCGTCGTCCAAGTCGATATCCCAGCCGTGATCACAGCGCCAGCGATTATGACGCAGCGTATTCGGGCTCACCACGTCCAGCAAGGGCAGGTTCTTGTTTTCGCCCAGTGTCACCGTGTTTAAATCCACGCCCTCCAGCCCCCAGAATCGGTCGCGGCCCCAGGAGTTGAACGAGCCATGGTCGCCGGTCTCTTTCACCGTATCGAAGATGTCGCAGTCTTCGATGACATGGCCGCCCCAGCAGCCGTCTCCGATATTGATTCCCGCGCGCGGCACGTCATAGATGGAACAGTGGCGTACGGTGATGTTCCGCGCCATGTCTATTTCTACACCCGCCGTCTGCTTTTCGACGCGGCCCGAGAGAGTGATCAAGCAGTCCTCGACGAGGCAATCAGAGGGATAGTTATCGGTTTTGGGGCCGGGCGTCCTGTCGATGGCGGCAAACGTGTTGTGCCCCTGCCAGGTGATGCCATTGCGCACGGCGTTGGGGTCGCCGACGAACGCCACCCCATTCGCGCCTGCGTTTGCGATGTGGCATCCGCGCACCGTGATGTTGCGGTTGTAGTCGCTGATGAAGACCGCGTTGCCTCCAAGTTGGTCCAGGAAGCAGTCTTCCAAAACACAGTCTTCCGCGCCGTTGTAGAAGAGCGCGCCGCCTCGATAGGTCGTCCAGTCCGAGCGCAGGAGCGGTTCCTTGTTCTCCATGAAGGTGCGTGCCGCATGCCGAAAAGTCAGGCCGCGCAACGTAATAAAGCGCGCCGGCTTGCTTTTCGTGCCCTGAAACGCGATTAAATGCCGCAGATGCACGCCTTCGATGACCGCCGTTTTTAAGTCGAGACCGGTGTGCGGATAGTAATAGAGCGTGCCGGTTTTGGCATTGTGAAACCATTCGCCTGGCGCGTCCAACTCCTCGAAGATGTTTTCGACAAACCGATATTCCGGGTGCATGGGCGCGGGGCGGTTGTTTTGCCAGCCGCCTTCGTAGGTGAGTTCGCCCCGATCGTTCTTGCCGGTGATCACGTAGTGCATGTCGCCCCACATAGCTTCGTGCATCACATGCATGAAGCCGCCGCGCGGATCGGCCCAGCGATTGGCGCGCTGGGGGCTGAAAGCGTCTTTCGCGTAACCGTTCAGGATGCGCTGGCTCGCGTCGAAGTTGGGATAACGCGCCATCGGCTGTCGCTCGCCGTTCACGAAGAGCTGATCGGTCACGAAATTCGCGGGCGTCTGCGCCTGCAGAATGCCGTCGCGGTAGGGAGTCCACGTCAGCTTCAGGCGTATGCCGCCGCTGATCACCGGCTTTTCTTGCTTGTACGCCTGATAGATTACCGGCGCGCCGTGTGTGCCGGAGTCTTCGGTTGTAAATATGAGCGGGGCCGCGAGGTAGTACGTTCCCTCACGGAGAGAAACAGTGATCGCCTCGCCCTTCCTGGCGCGTGCCGCCCGCTGCGCTCTTTGCAACGTGGCGAACGGTCGCTTGAGTGAGCCGGGGCCCGAATCGCTGCCGCCGGGCGCAACGAAAAACTCCGCAGCCTGCAAGGGGGCGGTAAGTAGCGCCAGAGGGAGTAATATCGAAAAAAGCAGAATTTTCATGGGAAGTTTCCTACAAATCCATTGCCACACGAGCTAAGTAAACTATACTTAGGTAAAGTATAATTAGACATATCATACTTTACCTAAGTATGATTGTCCAAAATACGCTGTCGTAGGGAACGTATTACGGATAGCTTGGGAGATCTCCTATGTCTTTTGCCACATTAAAGCCTGATCCCTTCTTTAACCGCGTTCACGAACTAGCGGCGCTGGATCGTGCCTGGGAGCAACGCGGGCGTGGCGGGCAGATGACGCTGCTCTACGGCCGGCGGAGGCTCGGCAAGACCTATCTGCTGCAGCGCTATTTTACAGGCGGCGTCACGGGGCAAGAGCCCGTAAAGCCCCACTGTTATTATTTGGCGGAGCAGACAACCGCCCATGCGCAACGCCTCTCTCTGGCGGAGCAATTGCTGGAGTTCCTGCCATCGGAAGGAACATCCGCGGAAGAGATCGCCGTTTCCTGGAATGCGCTGCTACGCTTCGTTTCGCGGGAGGCAAGCGCTCAAAACCCGTCGTCATGTCGATTTGCATTGATACTCGATGAGTTTCCCTATCTGATAGAGCAGACGCCTGAGCTGCCTTCCGTTTTGCAGGCCTGGTGGGATCGAGAAGGTATTCATGCTCCCCTCTATATCCTGCTCTGCGGATCTCAGCTTTCGGCTATGGCGGCACTTGGGGCCGAAAGTGCGCCGCTCTTCGGACGCTTCAACGCCGGCATCCATTTGCTGGATCCGCTTTGCTTCGAGGATGTGGCCGCGTTCTATGCGGACAGCCCATTGTACGGTCTCCTTGAAAAACTGATTATGTACGGTATCCTGGGCGGTACGCCGCGTTATCATGCTCTGGTCGATACCGCGCAGCCGATGGCTCAGGAGGTCGTCGCGCTTCTCATGCGACCACGGGCTGTACTGGAGAATGAAGTGCGGTTTCTTCTCGGCAGTGAGCAGATACGCGATCCTGCTCCCTACAATGCGGTCCTGGGCGCGATTGCCGCCGGGGAAACGCAATTCGGACGCATTCAGCAGCATACCGGCGTGGAAAAAGGCAGGCTTGTTTTTTATCTGAAGACGCTCCAGGAGTTAGGCTGGATCCGGCGAGAGCTTCCTTTTGGGGAGAAAACAGACCGCCGGGCTTTGTATAGGATCTCTGATCCCTTTCTGACGTTCTGGTACCGTTTTGTCGCACCGCTTTCGAGCGCCCTCCAGTTTGGGGACGCAATGCGGATTTACGACGCGCGAATCGCGCCTTTCCTTGCGGACTACATGGGCCGGTATGTTTTCGAAGACATCTGCGCTCAATGGCTGCGCCGGCACGCCCAGGACAAACTTGGTCTGACGATCCACCAGATGGGCCGCTACTGGAGCCGCGACGGGCGCATCGAAATCGACATCATAGCGGAGCTTGAAGAGGGCGGTTTCTTGTTTGGCGAATGCAAGTGGAGCGCCAATAACGCAGTTGGCCTGAGGGTAGTTAGCGGTCTGCAGGCGAAAGTCGCGCTGCTGCCCGAGGCGCGATGGCAGGAGCAGGCGACATGTATTCTATTTTCCGCAGGCGGATTCGTTCCGGAAGTCCATAATCTGGCTGCGGACCCGAGTGCGCGCTTGATTCTGGTGGAGGGAAAGGATATTTTGCCTGACCACCCGCTTCAAAACGCCGTGGCTTAACCCCTACTTTGATTTATCTCCACCCACGGGTCCCCAGACCTTGAGAAGCAATTGATATCCCATCGGGTCATATGTCTTCAACTCGTCGTGGGTGAAGGGATAGAAGTCGTTTTTGCCAAAGTACGCTTCGGAGATCTCCGCGAAATACTCTTTCGCATTGGTGGTGGCATACGCTTTCTGTTTGCCGCCATCGACGTAATCCACGGAATCATAAATCTTTGTATCCATCGCATTCTTGTAGGCAGCCTGTATTCCCGCGTATTCCTCGCCCAGAACAAGGAAATGGTACGAATGCGCGAGCTCGTGGAGCAGCATGCAGGGCTGCTCCTTGCGGGACCAGTGTACAAAGTTCAGCGCATTGGAAAGCTCCACGCACCCGGCCTTGTCCGGGTTATAGCCATTCGCTTTGAGCCAATCCGCCGAGGGATGGAACTGAGCGCCCCCTCCCTTTACCTGTTCCCACTCCATCCAGATCCGCACTTTATGCAGACTTGCCAGCGGCTTGCGCGGAACCGCGCGGGCGATGGCTTTCGCCTGCGTGTCGAACTCCTTGAACGCCTCTTGCGCTTCCAGCGCATGGCGCAGCAGTTCCGGATTGATCAGAACCGTAAAGCCGTCCATCGCGCGCTTGACGTATTCGGCTGTCGGCGTATAGGCCATCGTGGAATGCACTCCCAGGAAATTCATGCCGATGAACGCCAGGGTGGAGCACAAAAACCGTCCCCTCATACCGAACTCCTTTTAAATTTTGTCATCGGTTGAAACTTCATGTGGGCCCCTGCTGTTTGCGCTGGTCCACGGCGGCAATGACCGCTTCCGGGCTCGCCTTCCACTGCTTTTCCAGTTCCTTGGTGAAGCCGGAGATGATCCAGGGCGCTTTGCTCGCGACATTCGCAAGGATCTGTTCCACCTGGTCCTTTTTGCCCTGGACTTCCACCATCTGCTTGTGGCGGTCGTAGATGAGCGCGGAATAAGTCTTTCCTGTCGGGATCCCGTTGGTGCGGTGCTGCGTGACCTTCTCGTATGCCCATACCACGCTGTCGAGTTTTACGACATCCACGCCAAAAAAGGAAGGCTTCACGAGCCAGGAGTCCGTGAACTGCGCCGGGCCGATCTTTTTGGGGCCCATGCGGAACTCCGTGTCGATCTGGTAGGAAACATCCTGCGCATTGCCATATCGCAACAATCCGGCGACGGCAGGATGCTGGTTCAGATCGCCCATCCTTTTACTCGCCTTAACCAGATTCGAAATGCCGAAGAAGGCTGCGATTGCACAGAATCCAACCAGCCAATAGGCTTCCGTGCGAAAACTGGTGGCGTCCATCATATAGGGCAGAAACTGAACTTGCATGTTCGGCGATTTCTGCCTGTAATGAGCCACGATATCGTTTTTGGCCGCGTTGATGTTCTCTTCAAATTTTTCCGCGTTATCGTGGGGAAAAGGAACCAGCGCCCCCGTATACTGTGGCTCCATTTTTGCGTAAGGCGACTTGACGACGAGGAAATGATCGTCCAATCGGAGGAGAAAATAATGCGCGCTTGTGGTAACCCAATACGAGTGCGTCTCTGTCTCGGTAAGGTCGGGGTCGATGATGTCGTCTGCCGGGACCGTCACATAGTATTGTTTAAGATCCTCGGGATTCGATGTACTGAAGAGTTTTTCCCGACTTATTGAGAATGGGCCCTTAAGGCAGTTTTCCAGGTAACGCCAACTGACGCTAACGACTCCCGCCACCGCCAACAGGACGAGAACATTGACGATCACCAAATTTCGGTTTGCACGTCGGATGTATTCTCCGATGATATTTTGCCACATATCGGTCCTCCTGCTTGAAATTATTACCCTGCGACGAGGTCATTGCGCTTCACCTGACGAGCCCATCTCAGATACGCGCTTGCAGCCGTAGTTTCACCATATCGATCCGATTCTCCTGATAAGAATCGTTGCCTTTTGGTGGGAGGTGCCGGAAGCCAGGGTGATGAACCTTTGTTGGCACAGGTGAGCGCATTCGCGGAGGTTGTGGAGCCGAATCCTCCACGGAAAGAGGGAACATGCAGAAGACCCCCGTTTTACTGGACACGGATATTGGTTCGGATATCGATGACGCAGTGGCGTTGGCCTATCTGCTGCGCCAGCCACGCTGTGAACTGCTGGGAATCACCACCGTCAGCGGAGAGCCTGAAAAAAGGGCGATGCTGGCGGACGCAGTCTGTCGCGCAGGTGGACGTGAGGACATGCCTATTCACGTGGGGGCAGCGGACCCGTTCCTGGTCGCTCAGCGGCAGCCCCATGCGCCACAGGCCGAGGCGCTCACGGAACAATGGCCCCACCGTAGCTTTGCTCCGGAGAACACGGCGCTTACGTTCCTTCGGGATACGATTCGCGCGCGGCCCGGGGAGATCACTCTGCTGGCCATTGGTCCTCTCACCAATATCGCCCTTCTCTTTGCGTTCGATCCGGAGCTTCCGGCTCTGCTGAATCAGCTTGTGCTGATGGGCGGACGGTACTTTACACGTTCGTCGCGAGGGGATTTGCTGGAGTGGAATATCCTGTGCGACCCACACGCGGCGGCGAAAGTGTTCGCCGCGTCCATTCCGCGCGTGGTCGCGGTGGGGTTGGATGTCACGGAGCCGTGTAGAATGGAGGCGGACGCGTGCCGGCGCCGATTTCAAAAGGCGGGCGGCGCACTGGCTCCGGTCGTAGCCATGGCCGAGGTCTGGTTCCGGCATGTGAACGCGATCACGTTCCATGATCCGCTTGCCGCCGCGCTCCTCTTCGAGCCCACGCTGTGTGAATTCGAGGCGACCTCCGTGGAAGTGGATCTCGTCCAACCTCGCACTCTCGGGAACACGGTGCTGGTTTCGGAAAAGGACAACACGCCTCACCAGGTCGCCCGATCGGTCCATGCAGACGCTTTTTTTGAGCATTATTTTTCGATCGTGGGCGGTTGATCCACAAATCGCCGCAATCATACAAGGAGTATTTCGATGAGTGAATCCATGCCGACACAGCCATTCGGCACACAAAAAGTCCCTGTTTCGCGCATCGCCCTGGGTTGTATGGGGTTGGCCGGCACCTGGAACCCCGCAGAGGTGGGGCCAGAACATCGCACGCGCGCCATCCAGGCCTTCGAGGCGGCGCTGGAAGCGGGCATCACGTTTTACGACCACGCCGACATCTACGGAGGCACCGCCTGCGAGTCGATCTTCAAAGACTGTCTGGCGGCTGTACCGGGCAGCCGTGAGCGCATCTTCATCGCGACGAAGGTGGGGATCCGATCCGGCTACTATGAGCATGCGCCGGACTATATCCGTAAGAGCATTCACGGCTCGCTCGAGCGCATGGGCATCGACTATGTCGATCTCTACCAACTGCACCGACCGGATCCGTTGAGCCATCCCGCCGAGACCGCCGAAGTTCTCGATGCGCTCGTACAGGAAGGTCTTGTGCGCAGTATAGGCGTTTCCAATTACTACCCGCAGCAGACCCTCGCGCTACAGAAGTATTTGCAGACTCCCATTGTGTCGAACCAGATCTCGCTTTCTCTTCTGCGGCTGGATCCGATCTATGAGGGCGCGGCGGGCGGAAACGGGGATGGCGTGCTGGATCAGTGCCTGGAACTGGGCATCACGCCGCTCGCCTACAGCCCGGTCGGTGGCGGCTGGCTGACGGCGCGCAAGGAAGTTCCGACCGACCATCCGGATAAAGCGCGTATCGACCGTGTTGTGACGGCATTGAAAGAGGTGGGAGCGGATCATGGCGGGGTGGCTCCGGGGCAAGTCGCCATTGCATGGCTGCTGCGTCATCCCGCCGGAATCATTCCACTTGTGGGGTCGAACAACCCCGCGCACATCCGGGAGGCAGCCGGGGCCGCGAAAATCGCACTTACGCGGCAGGAGTGGTACAAACTGTGGGTGGCCGCGCGTGGAAACCGCGTGCCCTGACATCATACGTTCGCGCGAATTTGAGGATGGGGAGCGGATTTCAAATCGCTCCCCATGTGTATGTGAGAAACGTTAGAAAGTGGCTCTCATCTGGACGCCTTTGCTGTCGGGCGTGATGAAGGGAGTGAGCAGCAGTCCATGCCGCGCGGAAAGCTCCCAGCGCGCCACACCGTAGCCAAGGGCGGCTCCAAACAGAACATCGTGCACGTAGTGGACGTGGAGGCCCACCCGGGAGGATGCGATCAGGGCCGCGCCCGCAAACCAGTACGGAGCCTGTTTTGGATGGTAAGCGCTTTCCACGGTCGCGATCGCGAAAACAGCGGTGGCATGCCCACTCGGGAAACTTTCGTGGTCGCTCTTATCCGGTCGCTGTTCCTGAACGAGCCCCTTGAGACCCTCCGAGAAGAGCGTGCTGACGATAGCGGCATCCAGCCCGCGTGCCGCGTGGTTCTTGCCATCCTTGCCATCCTCGATGAGCGGTAAACCGATCCCAGCCGTGAGGTACACGATATTGCCTGTGCCGGACAAGAACTGCCAGAAATCATGATCCGTCCCAGACGCTCGCGCCACGTTGGAAACCAGTACAAATAGCAAGACCCAAAAAAACTTCATTGCGTTTCCTCGTTAGATGAGAATGGCCGGTGGTTAACCCCGCGTCATCCGAAAGCCTTAGACTGATGATACCTCAGGCTGGTGAGGAAGGCGTTCCAGCAGTATCTGGAAATGCACGAAATACGTCCGTCAGTCGACGGTTACGGCCAGCGAATGAATTCGCGCCTGCAAGTGCAGGAAGTCCACCTGTCGGCCAGCGAATGAATTCGCGCCTGCAAGTGCACGAAGTCCACCTGCGTGGACTGGCGATTGGTTGTGCATTCCGCCGACCCATTACGGCTTGCGCCGCTCTCTTCTCCAGATCGATGCCCCGTCTGATCCAAAACGATACACGAATCACATGGAGTGCGCGTAGGCGTACTTCGTGCCTTTTGAGGC